>JAUZQI010000043.1 GCA_030951095.1 Mariprofundus sp.
TCGCGCCTGCGCCTTTTTCTGCTTCACGATTGCAAGCCATGTGATCGACAGTACGCAGACAAATACCAAGGCCTGCATGCCGCTGGGCCGGTCATCATAACCCATCAAGGCATGTAGCAATTGACCCAGTATACCATGTTCTGAAATGATTCCAGAGCTATTCCAGATCGGTTGTCCCCATGCAGGCAAGACATCGATCATCACCAGCCATGCCACGCCCTGCGACGCCATGCCGGCGGATAACAGCACAATCAGGCAGGTGACAATCAGGAATACATAACGGAGCGGAATATGAATCAGGCTTTGGTACAGACCCAGGGCCACCACGACGCCAAGCAGCATGCCAACCGCACCGCCGCCCAGCATGGCTGATGCGCCGGTATCGCCTGCCGCAGCCACGCCGTAGAGGAATAAAACGACTTCAGAGCCCTCTCTGGTCACCGCCAGACCGACCACCATGGCGAGCATCATTTTTGCTGTGCCGCTTCCCTCCACATGTTGGCACGACTGGCGTATTTTCCGGCTCATTTCACGCCCGTGCTTGCCCATCCAGATCGCAGTCCAGGCCATCATCATCGACGCCGCAATCAACACCCCTGCGTTCAACACTTCCTGCCCCATGCCCTGCATCGAACCGGATAAAAAATCCGCGAACAACGCCACCAGTATCGCCGCAATCAAACCGCCACCGATGCCACCATAAATCCAGCGAGTTTGAATATTCGCCTCGCGCGCCGCCGCCGTTGCAATGCCGACCACCAGCATCGCCTCCAACACTTCACGGAATACAATAATCAACGTAGATAACATATTACGCCTCTACTTCACAATAATACGGCCCTGCGCCGTATCAGGATTAAATTCGCCAAAGAACGGATATTCGCCGGCATCCAGCGCCGGCAGAAAAATGACGATTTTACCTTTCCCCGCGACGATTTTTTCCCGATTCAGTTCATAACTCTCAAACTCCTCCGGTGTGGCATCGTGATTAATCACCGTCAAACGATGTTTTTGTCCCTCCGCCATTTCGATTTGGTCGGGCACAAACACATGGTTTTCAATCACCACGGTATATTCGGCAGCGGTGACCATGGCCGGAAAAATAACCGATAAAGTTGCTACCAGTGCCATTACGGCTTTTTTTAAGATATCAAGATTCATATTTATTCCTCTGGCGCAAATGATAATCATTATCATAACTGCAAGTCAACAAAAATGATAATCATTATCATATATGACGGTGGCTTCATTGTTGGCCGGGTCCATATCGTTTTTCATTGCCACAGATTGATCGCCGAAGATTAGGCGCTGCACAGCACGCTATTCACAGTTAGCATGCCTGCATGAAAGATCATCTCATCGAACTGGAAACCAAAATTTCTTATCAGGATCACATCATCGGGGAGTTGAATGAGGTGGTGACCCGCCAGCAGAGTCAGATTGACCGGCTGGAGAAAGAGATGAACCAGTTGCGGCAACATTTGAAGCAGGGCGGTAATACAGGACTCGCTAGACCGGATGAAGAGGTTCCGCCGCCGCACTATTGAGAATAGTTCCCGTAACAAACAAGCATGGTTATAGTTGTCGAATCATGACGTGCATAGATTTTTTCCACCCCATGATATGATTGTTGTCATAGGGTGGAAAAAATCCATGCAAACGCGTTGTTTGTCTGATATTAAAGCAGGTGCCAAATATGTCTGAGAAACCATGGGGGGGTCGTTTCGAAGCCCCAACCGATAAATTTGTAGAAGCATTCAATGCATCCACCGATGTGGATGCGCGTATGTATGCCGAAGATATTGCCGGATCAAAAGCGCATGCAAAAATGTTGTGTGAACAGGGTATTCTGATGCAGGACGATTTGAACGTTATTCTGCGCGGACTCGATGAAATTGCCGGTGAGATCGAAAGTGGCGAGTTTACATTTTCCATTGCGCTGGAAGATGTACACATGAATATTGAGGCTCGTTTGACCGATAAAATCGGTGATGCGGGAAAGCGTTTGCACACCGCCCGCTCCCGCAACGATCAGGTGACCACCGATACCCGTCTCTATTTGCGCCGTCGCACGGATATGATGATTGCCCGCATTCGCTACCTGCAGTCAGTGCTGGTGGCATTGGCTGATGAACATGCCGAGACCATTATGCCGGGTTTTACCCATTTGCAAACCGCTCAACCGGTTACGCTGGGGCATCATCTGCTCGCTTATGTGGAGATGTTCGAGCGGGATGCCGGTCGTTTTCTTGATGCGCGCAAGCGCATGAACCAGTGTCCTTTGGGTTCAGCGGCACTGGCTGGAACGACATTTCCGATTGACCGGCATATGACATCGGACACGTTGGGCTTCGATGCACCGACAGCCAACTCACTGGATGCCGTGTCGGATCGCGATTATATTATGGAACTGCTAGCTGCGGCCTCGATTTGCGCAGTCCACCTGTCCCGCTTCTCCGAAGAATTGATTTTGTGGATGAGTGCCCAGTTCGGTTTTATTGATTTGCCGGATGCCTTTTGTACCGGTTCTTCCATTATGCCGCAGAAGAAGAATCCGGATATGCCGGAACTGGTACGAGGAAAGTCCGGTCGTATTATCGGGGGACTGGTTGCCATTCTGACCATAGTAAAAGGGTTGCCGTTGGCCTACAACAAGGACATGCAGGAAGATAAAACGGCGGTGTTCGATGCTTTTGATAATCTCGAAGGCTCCTTACGCATATTTGGCGATATGTTGCCGGGCATGCGAGTTAATCAGGATGTTATGCACAAAGCTGCATCCTCCGGTTTTGCCACGGCAACCGATTTGGCAGACGCACTGGTGCGTGCCGGTGTGCCGTTCAGAGAGGCGCACGCCATTGTCGGCAAATCGGTAGCGTACTGTATTCGTGAGTCGATTGAACTGCATGCCATGGATGATCAAGCTTGTGCCGATATTGACGAGCGGCTCAGTGCCGATATGGTGCGATCGCTTTCTGTGGAAGCATGTGTTGCATCCCGAAACCATATAGGTGGCACAGCACCTGAGCAGGTGCGCAGACAAATTGCCGTATGGCAGGCCCGATTGGAGAAATATCATGCATGAATTTTTACGACACAGTGTCAGCCCTCTTTTGGCCAGCCTGTTGGTAGCTATGCTCTTGGCAGGGTGCGGACATAAGGAAGCACCGCAGCCTGTTGCGGACAGCTCAGTAAAACCACAATTACTCGGTCTTCAATATGAACAGGCGGGCAATGTGCTGAAGCTGAGTTTCAAGCTCAGGGGTGACCCCAGCGGTGTCGGTTACCAGATTGACCGCACCCAGATTGACCCCTATTGCCAATGCCCGGGTTTCTGGCGCCGTTATCATGATCAGCAACCTCTGGCTGATCTGGTCAACCGTACAATGAAGAAAATTATTAACCTGAAAACCACCAAGATTGAATTTGTGTACCGGCTTCGTCCCATTGATATCAATGGTAATTTCGGGCCATGGAGCAAATCGATCCGTGCTCGTGGTGTGGATCTGTTCAACAAGTGAGTCAGCGTGATCAATTGAATCAGGTTCGGCTGGAAAAACTGGGTGCTTACCCGTTTGAACGGCTGAAATCACTGTTTTCGGGTCATATCTCCAAGTCTGATCTGGTACCCATTGATGCCGGGGCTGGGGAACCACGCTTACCATTGCCATCCTTTGTCGCTGATACGTTATCGGCTCATTTATCGGGCTTTTCCAAATATCCATCCACAGTTGGATCTCTGGAGTTGCGTCAGACTATTGCAGATTGGCTGCAGCAACGTTATGGATTGCAATATGTAGATGCCGCCACACAGGTGCTATCTGCTAACGGTACACGCGAAGCATTGTTTGCGATTGCCCACGCATTGATCAATCCGGAAGCGGATAAGAAACCTTGCGTTCTGATGCCCAATCCAATGTATCAGATTTATCTGGGAGCGGCGCTGACAGCCGGAGCTGAACCTGTTTTTTTACCCTGTACCGAGACAAGCGGATTTGCGCCGGATCTTGATGCAGTACCCAAATCTGTGTGGGCCAATACAGCGCTGATTTATGTTTGTTCTCCATCCAATCCAACCGGCTGGATTGCCGATAAAGATTATTTTGCACATTTGCTGGCATTGGCGGATGAAAATGATTTTTTTATTGTTTCGGATGAATGTTATTCGGAAATTTACTGGCAGAATAAACCGGTCGGTCTGCTGGAAGTCGCTGAATCATTGGGCCGCGAAGGTTTCAGCCGCTGTCTGGTCATGAATTCTCTCTCCAAACGCTCGGCGTTGCCCGGCATGCGTTCCGGCCTGATTGCCGGCGATGCCGATTTGATTGCACGTTTCACCAAACTGCGTAGTTATACGGGGCCTGCAACACCGTTGCCATTGCAAGCTGTTGCGGCGGCTGCCTGGTCGGATGAAACGCATGTTCAGCAGAATTTGGATGTTTATCGTAATAGTTTGAAAGCATTTTTCGATATCTATGGCATTGAAGGAACCACTATTCCGCCCGGCTCATTTTTTGTCTGGCTGCCGGTAGCACATGATGAGGATTTTTCGGTGGCTGCCTATGAGCAGCAAGCGGTCACAATACTGCCTGGCTCATACCTGGCGGCGGAAGGTGATGATGGTATCAACCCCGGTTCTGGTTATATCCGTGCTGCGCTGGTGGATGGGCCGGATTGTGCTGCGGAGCTTGCGCGTAGATTACGCGCAGTCAGGGTTTAACCATGCACATATCCGATCATATTGCAGACAAGTTGCGTGAGCTGGCAGATGGTGGACATACGCTGAATTGCTATATCTATGATACCGCCGCCATGCGCAGGAAAATTGCTCATCTGGCCGATATCATGCCTCCCGGTGTGGAAATCTTTTATGCGATGAAAGCCAATCCACATACAGAATTTCTTCGTACTGCCTTTGAAGGAGGTGCTCGTGGTATTGAAATCGCCAGTCTCGGTGAGGCTGAAAAAGCCGTAGAGGCCGGCTTCAGCTCCGGGCAATTAATTTACACGGGTCCGGGAAAGTCTCCGGAAGAATTGGCATGGGCAGTGAAGCATGGCATTCGTACAATGCATATCGAGTCTCTGGTGGAAGCGTACCGACTTAATATCATCGCATCTGAAGCTGGAATACATCAGGATATTCTGCTGCGTATTAATGCCAATTTTGATATCCATGAAGCACAAACGACATTCTCGGGCGGCTCAAAAAAATTCGGCGTCGATGAGGAACAACTGGATGATATTCTGCCGCAGATTCTGGCCCTTGAGCACCTGAATTTTCGCGGGCTGCATGTTTATGCCGCTTCAGGTGTGCTCAATGTCGATGATTTGCTGAAAAACTGCGAACTGGTGTTTGGCATGGCACAGCACATTGAAGGCGAATATGCCGGTGCTGTCTGCGATACGATTGATTTCGGCGGTGGTTTCGGGGTGGATTATCTGGAACACGGGCACGATTTTGACCCGCAGGCTTATGCCAATGGTTTGGCGAAATTGATTAAACAATATGATTTTGTCGGGCGCACCTTCTTTTTGGAGCTGGGGCGTTACCTTGCGGCTGATTCCGGCTGGTTCTGCACTGAAATTCTCGATATCAAAGTGTCGCGTGGCAAAAAACAGGTGATCTGCGCCGGCGGTATCAACCATTTCCGGAGACCGGCGGCACTGGCTATTAACCATCCGATGGTTGTGCTGCGCATGTCGCGCAGGCCTCTGTTTGCCGGACAGGTATCGGTTCGTGATGAATCTGTCTATTTTGGTGGCCCGTTATGTACAGGCGCCGACAAGCTCGCCAATGATATTGCTGTCGAAGCTGCCGATATAGGTGATATCGCCATTTTCGGACTGGCAGGTGCTTATGGGTTAAGCATGTCCAATATTGAATTTCTCAGCCATGCGCGACCAGAGGAAATCATTCTGTAATCAGCCCGCTGCCGCCGCTTACCCGGTGTCGTATTCGTGCTGGATTGCCCGGGTCGGGATGATATAATTCATGCATAGTGCGAGACAGGGAGTTTATGCATGAATCATTTACAGGAAACCATTGAAAGCGCTTGGGAAAACAGAAACGAGTGGGATGTTCGTTCGGCCAATGCCGAGATTCGCGATGCTGTCGAACACACAATCCAGTTGCTCGATGATGGCGGCGTGCGTGTGGCCGAGAAGGATGCCGATGGTAACTGGGTGACGCAGGAGTGGTTGAAAAAATCCGTACTGCTCTATTTCAAGCTGCATGACAATCAGGTTATCAGCGCCGGTGATACCAATTATTATGATAAGGTACCGCAAAAATTCTCCAACTGGGGAGATGATATGTTCCGTAAGGGCGGCATGCGCGTCGTACCCTCTGCAACTGTTCGAAAGGGCGCTTTTATTGCACCGAAAGTTGTATTGATGCCATCGTATGTGAATATCGGCGCCTATGTCGATGAAGGCACCATGGTGGATACATGGAGCACGGTCGGTTCCTGCGCCCAGATTGGCAAGAACGTTCACCTTTCCGGTGGCGTCGGCATTGGCGGCGTGCTGGAGCCATTGCAGGCAACACCAACCATTATCGAAGACAATTGTTTTATAGGTGCCCGTTCAGAAATTGTCGAAGGCGTTATCGTGCGTGAGGGTGCGGTGATTTCGATGGGTGTTTATATCGGCCAGTCGACACGTATCTTTGATCGTGAAACCGGAGAAACGCACTATGGAGAAGTTCCTCCCTATTCCGTTGTCGTTTCTGGCTCCATGCCGGGCAAGTCCGGTGGTCCGAATCTTTACTGCGCTGTGATCGTAAAAACAGTAGATGAAAAGACGCGCTCTAAAACAGCGATTACAGAGTTATTACGTGAGTAATTTGATCATATTTTCCTAAGGAGGGAATAAAATATGCCATTAAGTAAACTGGAAGCAAGTATAGAAATTAACTGTCCGGTTGCAGAGGTCATCGCCTTTGTCGATGATAATAATAACGATCCGATGTGGCAGACATCGGTGTTGGAATCTGAAAAGAAAAGTGATGGGGCGGCATCTGTCGGTACGATCTACCATGTGAAGGAAAAATTTCTGGGTCGCGTTATCGAACAGGATTGGGAAGTTATCGCCCGTAATGAAGATGGCAGCTCATGGGCGGCTAAAAGCAAGGCTGGCCCGTTTCCGATGGAAACGACTATGACATTCGAGATTTGTGGCGAAGGCACTCGCGTCAATCGCACGCTGAGCATTGATGTCGGACGCTTTTTCAAGGCAGCTTCACCAGTTGTTGGCCATATAGCCAAACGTGAAATGGAAACGGATTTCGCCAACCTCAAGGAACTGCTCGAAACAGGAGCTTGATATGCGTAAACAAATATTAATCTTTTAGCCATAAAATTTTATAGTCTACCGGGCATAGTTCGGCCTGTTGTTCACAGCATAAACATCATAACAGGGAGAGACAGATGCGGAAAACAGTAATTTTTTTGATAGCCTTGATTTCCTCGGCTCCTGCAACGCAGGCATCCGAGATTATGGATTGGCTTGACGAGCATGCGGCAGGCATTGTGCCGATGGGGGATCGCAGTGCACCTGCACCTGCGGATGCTGCAACATTATTAACCCTGGAGAACAAACAGAATGAGATGTACCCGTTGCCTTCGCCTGACGGGCGTTATCTGCTTGCCGTAACCTGGCAGGGAAAAGATGCCTTGATTTCACGCAGATTCAGTGAAAACGGTGACCCGGCCAATCGCGTCAGCTTTGACGTAAGAGCGCTGGATTCCATGCGCTGGATGAATAACAACAAGGTGTATTATCTTTCAGACCGGGCTGGTGGGCTGGGTTTGTGGGAAAAAATATCCGATGGTGAAGGTATGCAGCGGCGTATCCAGCGGCTGGATGGTATTCTTACTCAGCCGGTATTATTGGCAGACGGTGCCATCATAGTTGTACGGCTGAAACCAGTCAGCAGAAAGGCCAAAACAAAAACACGCAGGCATACAAAGCACGATGATTTTAACAACTGGACATTCCCCGGCTTTGGCACTGAAATTATTCGCTATGATGGTAATGGTACAGCGCATGTATTATCTGAAGGTGTGAATCCATCACTATCTCCAGATGGTAAATGGATCGCTTTTGCCATGCCGACAGGTCGCAGCATGCACCTGTTTCGCATGCGGACAGATGGCTCTGATCTCATTCAGATTACAGATGCCAGAAGTGTGGATGTGCAACCATCATGGAGCAATGATGGCAAATCAATTTTGTTTACCTCGAATCGTGCTGGCATTGATTTGCGCCATCCGAACAAATCCGGATGGGATATTTGGTCTATCGGCATTGATGGACGTAATCTGCTACAAATTACTTTTGATAAAGCTCGAGACGGCGCAGCCCGAATGGGCAGTGACGGGCGTATTTACTTTCATTCGGATAGGGGCATTAGCAAAGCACTGCGCGCTGAACACCAGATTAAATCCGGATCATCTCACGGCTATCACATATGGACGATTAGCCGACCCAGCAGATGAATTTTTCCCATCCATTTAAAAGGCTCGTTTCAGGGCCTTTTTATGTGCTACCGGGTAGCAGTTCTTATTGCTTAGGGTTACAATTATTTAATTCTGCCCGATCCCATGCTTTTAAATATTCTTCCAAATGTGGTCGGGATTCTGCTTCTGATTCGAGGTAGTTGCGAATACCGAGCGTTGCTCGGGCGTAGGCCCCTTCGCTCAGTGCCCCGGAAAAGAGCTGATGGCGCAGAAAAATAAGCATGGTTGAGAGTACGTCAGTTTCACAGTAGTCGCGAATCGCTTCAATGTGTCCGTCTTCGAACATTTCCCGGACATTGTCGCCAGCAGTTTCCAGTTTTCCCGGCACATTGAATGTTGCAGCCACTTCATCCATCGAACAGCGGGCTGAAGCTCCGAAATCAGATAACACTTCCAGCAAATCGCAGTGATACTCCGGAGAATAACGGGTATCATAATTGTGCCATTTATCTCCCTGGGTAAACCAGCGTGGGCAACATAGCCCATAAGCCATTGCACGATATTTTAGCACCGGAATATCAAATCCCCGGCCATTGAAGCTGACCAGTTGCGGTGCCCGGGTGTCAATCAAATGGAAAAAACCTTCCAGTAATTCCTGCTCGGAACTGTTTTTATCGCCACCGCTGGCCAGCCTTCGGATGACCAGTTCACTGGCTTCTTCACCCGGTTCTCTGATCAGGTGCCCATAAGAGATCGCAACCACCTGATGGAATGGCTGGCGCGGAAAGTCATTGCGCCCACCTGTCTTGTCGAGGAAGTATTCAGTAAGTTTGCTCCGTGCCTCACTGTCGGTTAGTTCCGGTGATCGCAATATTCGACGTGAGGCACCGGCATCGATCACAGTTTCAATATCAAATACAATTACATCACGCCGCACGATGGTTTCTCCTTAAAAATTTCATAAGCAGTTTTTTCTCTCCAAGCAAAAGTGCTGAAATAAAGAAAACTGCAATAGCACCAAGAATGGCTGTAGTAACCCAGATACCCTGCATTAGGCCGTTGGCAGGGAAAGCCCATTGTATATCAAATCCGATCAGATAAAACAGCATGATTACACTGGCAACTACAGCTGTAGCCAGACGTTTTGTGATAGCAGTGGTAAACAGGGAGCCATATGTTTTGGTGAGGCGAAGATAAAGCAGAACTACATTCACGAAGGCAGCCAGTGATGTGGCCAACGCCAGGCCGACATAGGCCCAGAATTGCATCAGAATCACCGCCAGAAAAATGTTTACTGCTACACTGATAGCAGCATAACGCATCGGTGCTTTGGCATCTTTTTCTGCATAACAGGCAGATGCGAGCAGTTTTACCCAGCAGAAAGCAATCAGACCCACAGCATAGGCTTTGAGTGTTTGGGCGGTTGCTACGCTGTCGGCATGGCTGAATGCACCGCGTTCGAACAGGGTTACAACAATGGGTTCAGCCAGATAAAAGGCACCGACTACTGCCGGCAGGGTAATCCAGGTTAGCCATGCCAAACCTGAGCGCAGGTCATCCGCTGCTGCAGCCTGATCGCCTCGGGAAAGGTGCCCCGACAAGGTGGGGAGTAACGCTGTACTCATGGCAATGCCAAACAGTGCCAGTGGCAATTGTACGATACGATCTGAATAATAGAGATACGATACAGCACCTGTCTCCAACAATGTGGCCAGAATAGTACCGATGAGAATATTGATCTGAACAGCTGCAATGGCGAGCAGAGCGGGGCCGAACAAACGCAGTGTTTCCCCGATAGCAGGTTGTTGGAAATCAAAGCTGATGCGGGGTACCCAACCGATTTGTTTTAAGGCGGGAAACTGGACAGCAAGCTGCAAGACGCCACCAATCAGCACACCGATAGCGAGAGCGATGGCCGGATTTTCAAATAAAGGTGCCAGTACGATGGCAGCAAAAATAATAGCAATATTCAATAACGCCGGACTGGCCGCAGGTACGGCAAACTGTTTGTGTGTGTTGAGTACAGCCCAGGCCAGAGCAGCCAGCGAAATCATGGCCAGATAGGGAAACATCCAACGCGCCAATTCCAGTGCTATAGCCCATCTGTCCGGTTCATCGGCAAAGCCGGGTGCGAAGAGATACAGCAACCATGGCATTAGCAGCATGCCGAGCAGGGTGAACAGGGTTAGAATAATAAGTAGCAATGTAGCCAGTGCATCAAGGAATGCATGAGCTGCTTTTTCCCCTTTTCTGCGTTCATCGGAAAGCACCGGCACCAGTGCAACGGTAAGTGTCCCTTCGGCAAACATGCGACGGAAAAAATTGGGTAGTTTAAAGGCAACAAAAAAAGCGTCAGCGAGTATGCCTGCTCCGAGTACGCGTGCCAGCAGAATATCGCGCACAAAACCGAGGGTGCGCGATAACATTGTCCAGCCGCCTACCTTGGAGGCAGCGCGCAGCAAACCGGAAGGTCTTGTGTCTGAACCATCCTGATTTGACTTGTCTTGATCCATGGCCATAATTCGCCGCCCTTTTACTCCCCGCTTGGGGCAGTGCTAGAAAGCCTAGCGCCGTAACAGGAGAAGGGCGAGCCTGACACGAATGTTATCGTGTTGATCAAGGCTATAGTTTTTTGGATCGAGTCCAAAGGTGGTGATGTTTTTATATGCCAGGAATTAGAGTAAATCCTGAAGAGCCGTTTGAAATTGCGATGAAGCGTTTTCGTAAACAGGTCGAGAAAGGTGGTGTGATTTCAGAATGCCGTCGTCGCGAAGCCTATGAGAAGCCTTCAATTGCTAAAAAACGTAAAGAAGCTGCTGCACGTAAACGTTTGATGAAGCGTTTGCGCCGTGTTCGCATGCGTGAGAATCGCGATTATTAAATCGCCCTTTGCGTGAGCCTTTGTGGCACAAATCAGAATGCCGGGCCTTCGTGCCCGGCATTTTTTGTATATAGTCGAGCGTTCAGAATATTTTTCCGCAAAAAGCACAAAGCTTCGTAATGGAAAAACAGGCTATGTGTAAACATTGAGTTTCTGAGTATTCTGTGGCCAAGAACAATAATGGGGTGAAGCATGCTTAATCAGTTAACTGAAGATATGAAAACTGCTATGAAGGCAGGCGATAAACCGCGCTTGTCCTGTATCCGCATGTTACGTGCTGCTATCAAGGATAAAGAAATAGAGCTTGGCCATGGGCTGGATGAGCTAGAAGCTGTTGCTGTCCTGGCAAAACTGGTCAAGCAGAGCAAGGATGCTGCGTCACAATATGCCGATGCTGGTCGTGACGATTTGAAAGACAAGGAACTGGCCGAAGCAGGAATTATTCAGGCCTATCTGCCCGATCCGTTGTCTGATGATGAACTGCTTGTGATCGTCGATCAGGCAATCAGTGATACCGGTGCTGCCGGCATGCGTGATATGGGCGAGGTGATGGCTATCGTCAAAGACAGGTCAGCAGGGCGAGCCGATATGGGTAAACTATCAGGTATTGTCAAAGTCCGGTTGGCTTAGCCTGGAATGATGGGGGTGCACTTGCTTATTCACGGTTTGTATACTACATAAGGGTATATGTCTCACTTTCCACCATCATTCCTCGATGAGGTCACAGCACGTTCTGATATTGTTGAAATTATCGGACGTCATGTTGAGCTGAAAAAATCCGGTGCCAATTTGATGGGGTTATGTCCGTTTCATCATGAGAAATCACCATCATTCTCTGTCTCGCCCGACAAACAACTCTATTACTGTTTTGGCTGCGGTAAGGGTGGTGGTGCTTTCCAGTTTCTGATGGAGCACGATGGCTATTCGTTTCCTGAGGCGGTGGAATATCTGGCCGAAAAAACGGGAATGGAAATTCCGAAAGACAGTGAACGGAAACCGGGTGATGAAGCACGTCAGAAACAGGCCTTCGATATGCTGGATCGAGCTTCGGGAGCAATGAGCCGAGCTCTGCTCGCAGAGCAGGGCGGCAAAGCCATGGTATATTTGAAACAACGGGGGCTTCCGGCAGCGATTATCCGTGATTATCGATTGGGATATACACCAGCCGGATACGGCTTTATGAACAAGGTGTTTGGTAGCGATGCACGCACCAATAGTCAGTTGGAGGCCGTTGGCCTTTTATTCAAGGGTGATCATGGCTATGGAGACCGTTTCCGTGATCGCCTGACGTTCACAATTCGTGATCGTCGTGGACGTGTGGTTGGGTTCGGTGGTCGTGTACTGGGTGAAGGTGAACCCAAATATCTCAATTCACCTGAAACCAAATGGTTTCACAAATCCAGTCTGCTCTACGGTTTTTCAGAACATCGCGACACTATTCGCAAGACAAAGCAACTGGTTATTGTTGAGGGCTATATGGATGTGCTGGCGCTGGCAGCACATGGACTGAAAATCGGTATGGCACCACTGGGTACAGCGATTGGTGAGCCCCAGATTCGTGAAATTTTTCGCTTGTGTGATTCGCCAGTATTCGCTTTTGACGGTGATCGTGCCGGCAGGCAGGCTGCATGGCGGGCGCTGGACAGAATGCTGCCGCTTTTGAAGGCTGAACTGACGCCTAAGTTTCTTTATCTGCCTGAGGGGGAGGATCCTGATTCTTTACTTCAAAGCAAGGGAGGAAAAGCTTTTCAGCAACGACTGGATGAAGACAGCAAGCCGGTGTTGGAGACTTGGTTGACCGGCTTGAAACTGTTGGCGGGCCAGGGTGCTGATGGCCGGGCTCGAATCGCTAAAAAGGCAGATGCGATGTTGGCCACGATGACCGACAGCTATTTGCAGCAAGCATGGCGACAGGAAGTGGAGCTGGCCACTGGCATTTCATTGCAACAAGTCAGGCAACGTCCAGTACACAGGGCGAATGAACTGCAAGCTCAACAACAGGGTGGTCTGAATCATGTTCAGGAGCGTTTTTTGGCGGGGTTGATGCAGAAGCCCGAACGTTTTCATGCGCTTCCTGATATTGCCGCAGGGTTCTTTATTGACAACGAAGGTGTTGATTCGATATATTCGCGGGCTTTTTCGATTCAAGCGGATGCTGAAGACGACAATACCGACATCGCGAGACAGCTGGCACAGGAATTTCCTGATTACCAGACTATGATTTCTCGCTGGGTGAATCAGGCAACCGTCCAGAATATTGAATACAAGAGTTTGGTGCTGGATATGGAAGCCAACGATATCCGCCGGCGTATGAAGTGCAGACTGAATCTGGATGAATCTATACGTCTGCAAAAGCGGCTGAGTGTGCTGCAGCAACAACAGCGTCAACTCTCTGAACAGTTGAGTGATACAGGAGTATAACCGTATGTCGAAAAACAGTCAGGAACAGGTCACTATCCACGAATTGGGCACATTGATGGCCAAAGGAAAACAGGCCGGTTTTATCACCTATGAAGAGCTGAATAATCATTTGCCGGGCGGGCTGGTTTCTGCCGCTCGTGTTGAACAGGTGATCAATGTTTTCACCGAAATGGGTGTGGAAGTCGTTGATCCGGATCGAGCCCCTACAGGCGCTTATGCCATGCGTAAGGATCGTTTGCGTAAGGAAGACTCTGCTTTACGTGCCGATACATCGCAATTGGGCACGGTGGTTCGCATTGATGATCCGGTGCGTATGTATTTACGCGAAATGGGTACAGTTGAACTGTTGACTCGTGAAGGTGAGATCGAGATTGCCCGTCGCATCGAAGAAGGCCGAATGCAGGTGCATGAATCGATTTGTCTGTGTCCGTCGACATTCCGTGAAATCATGCTGTTGGGCGAACGTATCGCTGAAATTCGTGATGAAGCACTGGAAAATGATGAAGAACCGAATTTCCGGGATATCATTGATGTGGATGAAAAAGTCATCAATGCAGCTGCCATCAAGGAATATGAAAATCGGATGAGCCGAAGTGAAGATGAGGACGATGAACCCGCTGAAGCAGAAACCAAACTTGATGGAGAGCAACTGACAGCTGCCATTAAGGCTCGTACGGCTACTCCAGACGGCACCCCGATGCTGGAAACCGTCATTACCAAGGAAGAGCAACTAAAAGAAGCGCTGGGACATTTTAGTAATGCAAAGAATTTTCATGATGAGTTCACATCGCTGAAAAAGAAGCTGGCAAAGAAGCCAAATGATGAAAAGCTGCAGCTGAAAAGTCGTGAGGTGCTAGATGCCATGCTGCTCGAACTGGTCAGCATTCCTTTCTCGCCACGCCAACTTGCGCGGTTGGTGCAGCGCTTCAAAAATGCAGTTGAACGCGTTCGCCGTTTTGAACGCACGATCCGCGACTTTGCCTTGAAAGCAAAAATGCCGCGTAAATTATTTCTGGAAACATTTCCGCCTAACGAAACCAGTGAACGCTGGATCGATGATGTGATCAGGCAGAACAGGGATGCAGCCTGGGTAGAGGCCATTGAGGGAGTTACCGGCAAAATCAAGGAAAATCAGCGTCGTCTCAAACGTGTTGAGCAGGAAACCGAAATGGATATTGTCGAGCTGAAGGAAGTAGCTCGCAAGCTGACCATGGGTGAAGCCAAAATGCGACAGGCCAAGCGCGAAATGATCGAAGCTAACCTGCGTCTGGTTATTTCCATTGCCAAGAAATATACCAATCGAGGCCTCGGATTTCTCGATCTGATACAGGAAGGTAATATCGGTCTGATGAAAGCGGTGGAGAAATTCGAATGGCGCCGTGGTTACAAGTTTTCCACTTATGCTACATGGTGGATTCGTCAGGCTATTACACGCTCTATTGCCGATCAGGCCCGCACGATTCGTATTCCGGTGCATATGATTGAAACCATTAACAAGATGATGCGCGTTTCGCGCCAGATTGCTCAGAAGGTAGGACGCGAGCCGACACCGGAAGAACTGGCGGAATATCTGGAATTGCCGGTAGAAAAGGTGGAACAGATTCTTGAAGTGGCCAAGGAGCCGGTTTCACTCGAAACACCGATTGGTGATGATGAGGATTCACAACTGGGCGATTTCGTTGAAGATGAGAATGCAGAAAACCCACTCGATGCAACGGTTAGCGCGGCACTTTCGGAAGCAACGCTGGATGTGCTGAAGAACCTGACAGATCGCGAACAGAAAGTGCTGCGTATGCGTTTCGGTATTGGAATGAATACCGATCATACATTGGAAGAAGTAGGCAAACAGTTCGGCGTTACCCGTGAGCGTATTCGTCAGATTGAAGCCAAGGCTTTGCGGAAGCTGCGCCATCCATCAAGAGCACAGAAGCTGAAGACGTTCGCTGATTCTCCGGAAAAAGCAGTTCAGCTGGAAGGTAGCATTCGCTGAGTAGAGACTGATTTATTAAGGAAACGCTGAAGATTCCGGAATACCCCACGACCTGTGGTCGCTTCTGGAATCAGTGCAGGATACAATCAATCAGCTTTTTCCTAACGCGCATGGATTTTTTCATCCCATGGTATGGAATATGAACACAGGGTAGAAAAAAGCATGCGGGCGCGTTGTTTTTTCAAGTTAAATGAATCTCTCTGTACTCTTGAGCCACTTGCAAAAGTCGTGAACGGCGATTTACTTCCCCACTCCGGTGCACTACGAACTGGAATTTCGGAGAATGGAACCACCATGCTCTTCATTCCATTCCAAAAATTCACGCGACGTGGGATTGCAACTCATCCACTCAGACTTTTGCAAGTAGCTTTCTTAGCAGGTAAAATATTACCAGCCTGTGGTTTCAAGCTGGTGGAATATGGATCCGTTCAATGGCAGTTGCCAATCTGGTTGATGGATCAATGCTTACCAGTGTTGCAAAAATGGAGGCTCCGCGTTCTACCGCTTCAAATCGTTGAGGTAAACGTTGTACCATACGCTTTAATGCACCATCGATTTTCATGCCAATGATGGACTGATAGGAACCGGTCATGCCGATATCGGTTTGATAAGCTGTACCTGAAGCATGAATGATTTCATCGCAGGTTGGCACATGGGTGTGGGTACCGTAGACAAATGAGGCGCGGCCATCCAGGTACCAGCCCATGCCCATTTTTTCACTGGTTGCTTCGGCATGCATATCTACGATTATTGCACTGACATCTTCGGGAATCTCATCCATAGCCCGATCAACAGCGGCAAAGGGGCAGTCCCATGACCCCATAAATATCTGGCCGATTAAATTAATAACTGCCACTTTATAACCTGCGGCAGTTTCCTGTACTGTCCAGCCGCGACCGGGTGCAAAGGGTGTGAAATTCATTGGGCGAACATAGCGATCGTCCTCCTCGATGTGGTGGAGAAAATCGCGTTGATCCCAGCAATGGTTGCCATTGGTCAATACATTCACTCCAATTGCAAACATTTCATCTGCTACTCTTTCGGTTAGACCGAATCCATGAGCCAGATTTTCTCCATTGGCCACGACAAAATCGATCTGATGCATATCAATCAACGGTGGCAAATGTTCTGTCAGGGCGCGCCGCCCCGCCTTACCGAGGATATCTCCAATGACCAGAATATTCATACCTTCAGGCATTCAATCACCTCTTTTTCAGTTATTATACAATCCATTGGCGCATCATGACTTTCAGCAGGTATGTATGTGACCTCCTGGCCGGAAAAGGCCAGTCCTATCACCTGGTTTAATTGATGGCGGTGTTGGCTGAGCCAGTAGTCAAAACATCCCATTCCCATTCCCAGACGATTACCCTTGCGGTCAAATGCTGCCAGTGGACAGAGTAACACTGTGTTTTTATTGCCAGCCCATAGTCTGCCTGATGCGGGTTCCGAAATCCCGAACAAGCCATTCATCCATGTTGTTTTTGGTGTAATGAAAAGCCATTCCATGTGTTTGTGATGGTGGGTTACAGGAGCAAAAATCTGATAGCCTTGTAAGTGAAACAACTGTTCTGTATTCACCTCCGACGGTAACGAACGATAAACCAGCATATGGGAAGGGGAGTTCGGATTGCTTTGCAGGCGAGAGAGCAGTGTCTTAGTGATGATTTTCGAATATCTAAGGCGTTCACTATTGGATATATTTTCTCGATATGCCAGCGAAGAGGCTCTTAGTGTATTTTTATCAGTTGGTTTGTTCATGTGTGGAGGGCTGGATTCATATGCTTGTAGCCTTATGCCTGCAGAGAGCATTGAAGGGGATCATGGTGATCCGGACGAAAAAAAAGGCACCCCCGCGCTGACGTAATGGCATATAGTCGTCGAACCCTCTAACAAGAGGTGGGCGCCGCACCTCGGTCTCAGGTATCCCGTAAGGGGGACGCGCATGACCAAAGTAGGTAAGCTCCCATTCGACAAGTATCGGCTCAGGCAACATGAATGCCACTCGCTCAACGCAGGGGTGCTTTTGCTAAACCCTCTGCTTGTAATACTACACCGTCCAGTTCAGATATCAAGCCTTCGATGCCATCGATTTTTGTCTGGGTCTTTTTCAATAATTCTCCGGCCAGATTCAGTGACACCAGCGTAAGCAAACGGTCAGAAGCCACTGATGCACCCATATTCCTGAGTTCATCAACATGTTTCTGAACCAGTTCTGCAGCAGCCATAACCTGGTCGGGATCTTCATCAGTCAGGATTGAGAAGTTGCGACCCATTAGCGTGATTTCAACCGAATGACTCATGATGATTCACCCTGCCCAATTAGCAATTCATCCAGCTTTTCCATGGCATGCTCTACCCGTGCTTTTGCTTCCAGCCGTCCGGTTTGCAGGTTCTCCAATTCACTTTCAAGCTGCCGAACCTGGTCTCGTCGTTTGCGCAGCTCATTTTCAGCAATACGCACGACTTCACGCATGCGGTGATTATCGGCAATCGTTTGCTCCATGATGCGGCGAATGGTGGCTAAGTGTTCGGCTAAAACTTGAATTCGTTCTTCCAGAGCCTGCTGATGATTATTCTGCATGCATGATATTGAAGCACTTTTAATCGATGAATTCAAGCGGCAACTGACTAACTGGATGTGCTCAGACTGTGGATAAGCCCGGACTTGCAAGTTATTCTTTAATCCGTGTATGATAGGTCGTTAAAATCAAGGTGGGGGTTTCCATGGCAATCGAGTATTCATGGCTTGAAGATAAGATTTTGATGCGAAAACTGAACGGAGATGAGCGAACCAGGCTTGGTCATCTGCTGGTTGAAAAGAATTTTGCCAAAAATGACAATATTCTAACGCAGGGACAGGCAGGAGGGGTGTTATATATTCTGCGTTCGGGGTTGGCCGAAATCAGTGCTGAATGTAATGGTCAGCAAATGCATATTGCCACCAGCAGGGATGGAGCCTTGTTTGGGGAAATTACGTTTCTGACTGATGATTCTGCAACTGCGACAGTTACCGCTGTGGAAGACTGTGTTGTATATAAACTCAACCGTGCTGATTGCTCGGAACTGATGCAAACCGAACCTGAACTTGTTTATGCGTTCATGGCCTATATGCTGGTTCATGCCGGAAAAGTGATCCGTTCAAGGAATGAGGATCATGCAAATATGCTTCAGTATATGAGTTCATCGCATAAGTAACCATTTTGTTAAAACTTTCCGGCGTGTACCGGAATTGCAACAGATCATACAAAAAGCCTGCAGCACTGCTGTGGGCTTTTTGCATGAAAGTTTTGTGTGTCCATGCTGATGAACAGAATTAATGCCGATTGACAGATAAGAACGTGACAGCATTCTTCGCAGACTTTTTAAGGAAACTCGCAATCAAGCATTTATGCGTTTAATTTTGGCGACTCGTGCATGGGTTGCTCGGATACTCTGAATTTTTCAGAATGTTCTTAATTGAAACTGCTACTGACAAAGAGAGGCTTATGACACCTGATGACCTGAATATCGATTTCGAAGAAGGGGGAATATTGACTACCAGACAGGTAGACAAAGTGATCCTGAGTAAGGGAGCATGGACAACGATTCTTTTCCGTTATCAGAATTGGGATCAGACCAGTGAATCCTACGGCGAAGACAAATTCACGATTCGGCGTTACCAGAAACGAAATGGTGAATATACGCCACGTTCCAAGTTCAATATCACCAATGCCAAACAGGCCAGAATGATTATTGAAACACTACAAGGCTGGATTGACACAAAATAAGCGGCGGCGTGGGAGGGCGCTTTGCTTCATTCCCCGTTACGCATCAGGTTAGATTCGCTACAGCGTGTCTTTTGCGACTTAAAGCCATGTTTTCCGAAACTCGGGTTGTTCCAATTTCAAATGCAATCATTAGAATCCTGCATCTGACTAGGTTGCGTTCTGTTTGATTGTTGATATGCAGCAAAGTCTGATATTATTGAAAACATTTGATGATCAACATTTTCTATCTGCGCCCTTAGCTCAGCTGGATAGAGCATCGGCCTCCGAAGCCGAAGGCCAGTGGTTCGAATCCACTAGGGCGCACCATTTTATCTGTAATCCCTGTTATAATGCACACGGCTCAGCCGTCGCGATTACATCATGAATAATATCAATATTTTTGGGTTCCTTTCGGCAATAGCAGGGCGAGCGGAATTCCGAGCACGGCAACCCCGGCACACAAATAAAAAGCCATACTGTAGTCAAAGGCATTGGCAATCAGGCCACAACCCATGATGCCGATTGTGCTGCCAAGCCCGAACCCGGCCGCAGAATATAACCCCTGTGCTGCTCCGTGGCGCGTTTTTGGCCCAAGACGTTTAACCCAGGCAATGGCTGTTACATGAAAAGCGGCAAAACTGGCTGCGTGCAGAAGTTGCAGACCTACCAGTAGCATAGCATCAGTGGTCAGTCCAATGCCAAGCCAGCGTAGTGCTGTGAGTAACAGACAAGTACTGAATACGACAGCTGGCGCGGCTTGTTGCAGCGCTCGTGACCACCGCCACATCAACACAATTTCTGCTATGACGGCAATAGCCCAATACAATCCGATCTGCCAGCCGGAAAACCCTGCTTCAGCCAAATACAGACTGAAGAAACCATAATAGGCACCATGTGATATCTGCATGATCAGGGCAATGGCCAACAACAGATAAAATGACTTTGAAAATTTCAATCGGCCTGAACATCTATCGATAGGTGGTTTTAGTTTGGGAAATCCCTGCGCGGCAAATGCCAGTACCAGCATAAGCATGGCCAGAATAATCGGGAAAACGGTTATGTTTGGCCCGACCAGCCAAAGGCCTCCGGACAGGGACGTAAGGACAAAGCCGAATGAACCCCAGACTCGCAGACGACCGTAATCGGCCATCTCGGATTCGGATACCGACACCGATAAGCCATCGGTCAGTGGAAGAATTGCTGCCCAGAATGCACCGAAGAGCAAGACCATTAAGGCCATAAGATACAGGTTCTGCGCCAGTCCAATCGCCAACGCAGTCACTGCAGCCATGCAGGATGCAATAACGATAAATTGGTGCACGCTGTTTTCAGACTGGCTGTCCAGTGTATGCCCGATCCATGGAGGCGCTATGACTTTAGCCAGTGCCAGTAGCCCGGTCATAAAACCGATCATGACGGTATCCAGACCCAAACCATGCAGATAAACAGGAAAAAATGGCAGAATCAAACCCATTGCAGCAAAATAGGCTGCATAAAACAGACGAATTCGGTTCAGCGACTGACGGGTTACCATGTCGGAAGACTATCTGAAGAGGGGTTAAAATCATTGGGTGAGCTTGTGCTTGCCGTGACGATCGCGCTGGTTCACATTTATCCCATGATAGAATGCAAAAAAACATCGATATCGAGAGGGTAAATGATGGCTGAATGGCTGACGATATTGATTCGGCAACTGATTCTGTACAGCCTTCCGGTATTGATCTCTCTCACCCTCGTGGTGCTACTCGAATCGCGCTTGACCAGAACCACCATCCCGCATCCATTCTTTGCTGTTTTTTGGCGCGGAACCTGGTGCCCATTGCTGGCTTCGATGGCTTTTCATCGTGGTATTATTATTGCACTGCCCAATTTACTTATGTCCGGGATCAAGCCGGCTGCAATTCGTTTTATTGGCCATTGTCTGCTTTGTCTGTTGGGCTTTGTGCTGTTCAGTTGGAGTCTGGCGCATCAAGCACCGACAGGTTTGCCGCCGCTGCATCACTGGTGGGCTAAAGTATTGATGTTTTTCAACTTGTGTATGGCCTGTTTGCATCTTTTGCCCCTGCCTGGTTTGCTGGTTGGTGAATGTCTTATCAATAGTTCTGCTGGCAATATTATAAGGCGATATGCCAGCAATAATTACAACTGGTTGGTGATAGCTGCGTTGGCCGCATCGCCATTGCTGGATGTGCTTCTTGGTGCTACGGTCGTTTTTCCGGTATATGAGTTCCTGAGTAATCAGGCTCAGGCATTCCTCTAATTGCCGTTGTCATTGGCAGGCCGTAATATCAGCAGCAACTGACTAATACGCATGGATTTTGTATCAATACTATAAGGGACAGGCTCGTAAAAGTAATGGCATTGAAAGAAAAACTGCTGGACGGTAAAAGCAAGGCGCTGGCATGGACTCGTGATCAGGATACGTTCTATATGGTGGCGCTGGCCGTTGTGATTGGCGTGTTGGCCGGATATGCGGCGCTACTGCTGCGTTTTATGATCGAATGGGTCAGTCTGTTCTGGACTGGCGAACGCACTTGGGAAACCGTCATCAAAACGATGCCGTGGTATATGTATCTGCTTGCGCCCACGGTGACAGGTTTGATGGTGGGCTGGATTACCGTGCGTTTTTTGCCTGGCGGCGAACTGCGCGGCGTGGCCGGTGTTTTGGCAGATATGGTGGAGCGCAAAGCGCGCGTGCATCCGCGCCAGTTGGGCACGGAAACGGTTGGCGCGGCGCTGGCCATTGGCGGTGGTGCCAGTTTGGGGCGCGAAGGGCCGACGGTGGCGCTTGGCGCTTTGCTGGCTTCCGAGATTGGCCAACGACTGGGGCTGACCGAACAGCAATTGCGCATCTTGATTGGCTGCGGCGTGGCAGCCGGCATTGCCGCTTCATTTAACACTCCGATTGCCGGCGTGTTGTTTGCGCTGGAAGTGATTCTGGCCGATTACGCCATCGCCACATTCAGCCCGATTGTAATCGCTTCCGTTCTGGCGACGGTGATTGCGCGTTCTGAACTGGGCAATTATCCGGCCTTTACCGTGCCCGAATATCATCTGATCAGCGTTTGGGAAATCCCTTCCTATATCGTAATTGGCGCTTTGTGCGGGCTGGTCGCCACCGTATTCATTAAATCGATGGTGCCCACGCGCACATGGCTGGAAAAAATCATGCCGAACCGGCATTTACGCCCGGCGTTGGTCGGTTTGATGATCGGATTGATGGGACTGGTTCTGCCGCAGGTGATGTCGATTGGATACGGCATCGTGGAAGATATGATGCTGGAGCGAATTCAGCCGGAATTGCTCGGGGTGGCGCTGCCGCTGGCCGGATTTCTGGCGCTGGTGCTGGTTGGAAAGCTGGCGGCGACGGTATTGTGTTCGGCTGGCGGTTTTCCCGGCGGCTTGTTCGGGCCGGCCCTGTTTATGGGCGCTGCGGTAGGAGCTTTATTCGGCGATATTGCGCATGCTATTTCGCCGGCTTATTCCGAAAGCTACGGTGCCTACGCGTTGGTGGCTTGCGGCGCTCTGACGGCTGCTGCTTTGCAAGCGCCGCTGACGGTGATGCTGATTATGTTCGAAATGACCGGCGACTACCACATTATGCTGCCGCTGATGGCGGCATGTAGCGTGGCGACGCTGGTGACGCGCACCTTCGGTCGCGCCTCGGTATTTACAGAAGCGCTGGAGGAACGCGGCATTGAAACGCAATGGGGACTGGAGCAATCGTGGATGCGCTCGGTGTCGGTTAGCCGGATTCCCTGGCGTTCGATTCCATCGGTATCGGAGAATACACGGCTGGATAAACTCAAGCAGGTGTATACCGAATCGGGCAAGGGTTGCGTGCAGGTGGTTGATAATGACGGTTTGATGGTTGGTATTGTCACCTTTTCTGATTTACAACAATGGTTGATAGATACGGCGCTCGATCAGGTAATTGTGGCCAGCGAAGTGGTCAATCGGAATGTGTTGGTGGTGTCCGAAAACGACAGCTTGCTCGATGCTATTGATATTCTGGATCGGGAAGAATTTGAGCAGATGCCGGTGGTGGCCGCCGATAATTCGCGCAAGGTGCTGGGGGTGTTGTCGCGCAATGCTATTTTCTCCACCTATCACAAGATGATTGTCAAACACGGGGAGAGTGAACGTGGATAGTCATACTACCGGACTGAATGCAAACGAACTGAACGCAACGCAATTGAATAATGCACAGAAACAGGCTGCGTATGCAGGCGAGGGTCCGCAGTTGATTCTGGCTGGTGCCGGTTCCGGAAAAACGCGCACTATCGTACATCGTATCGGTTATTTGATTGCCGGGGCGGGCGTCGCTCCGCACCGGATTCTGACGGTCACTTTCACCAATAAAGCCGCCGCTGAACTGAAATCCAGACTCAATGATTTAATCGGCGATGGCGGCGGCGGTGTCGTGTCCGGCACGTTTCACGCGATTTCTTTACGCTTTCTGCGCCGCTACGCCGATGCGCTGGGATTTCCGCGTTCGTTTCAGGTGATTGATGCCGATGATCAAAAAGCGCTGCTAAAACGCATTCTCAAAGCGCACAATATCCCCTCTGACAGGCTGCACCCGTCCTATCTGCTGAACTGGATTGAGCATTGCAAACATGCCGGTCTCAGGCCGCAAGATACGGATGCTTACGCCTGGAACGGCATCAATATGGTCGATTTGTACGCCGTCTATCAGCAGGAACTCAAACAGCACGAACGCATGGATTTTTCTGATTTGATTCTCAATGTAGTTATCCTGCTACGCGACCATACCGATATCGCCGTGGCGCTTAAAACCCGCTTCGATCATGTGCTGGTGGACGAATATCAGGATACCAATCCGGTACAGCATGAATGGTTATTGCACCTGTGCAGCGAGCATAAGAATCTGACGGTCGTCGGCGATGACGATCAGAGCATTTATGGCTGGCGCGGTGCGGATGTGTCCCACATTCTCGATTTTGAACGAATTTGGCATGGCGCAACATTACATCGGTTGCAGCAAAATTATCGTTCCACCGCCGCGATTCTGAACTTGGCCAATGCAGTGATTCGTGAAAACGAAGACCGCCACGAGAAAGTGCTCGAAGCCACTATTGCGGGCGGTGAGACACCGCACTGGAAAGTGTGCAACGACGAATACGACGAGGCCCGCCAGATTATGCGCCATGTCGAACGCTGGCGCGCAAATGGCCACGCCAATGCCGAGATTGCCGTGTTGTACCGATCCAATCGGCAATCGCTGCCGCTGGAACAGGTGTTTCGAGAATCGAATATTCCGTATCGGATTATCGGTGGCGTTGGTTTTTTCGAGCGCATGGAAATCAAGGATGCGCTGGCCTATTGGGCGCTGATCAATCGCTGCGGCGATAGTCTGCATCTGATGCGTATCTGCAATAAGCCCAAACGCGGACTGGGCGCAATAGGGCAGGAGAGAATAATTGCCGCTTTGGCATCTTCCGGTTTGCATGCCTATGAATGGCTGGATGTGCTGGCGACAGGTCAGGCGGAAGGTGCTGCGCGCAAATTGGCTCCGCTGGCCGCCTTGATAACGGATTTACGCAACAGCGCTGGCAAGGATGATGATCGGGGACTGATGCGTTTACTGGAACAAAGCGGTTATCTGGATAGCCTCAAGGCCATGGGTGACATCGAGGCGGGATCCCGGCTGGATAATATTCGCACCTTGCAGGATTATATTGAGATTTCGTTGACGCAGGGATTGACGCCGGTTGAATTCATGGATCGGGCGGCATTGCTGCAAAGCAGCGAAGAAATGCGGGCCGATGAGCGAGAATCGCAGGATGACGCCGTTAGCATGATGAGTCTGCACCGGGCCAAAGGACTGGAATTTGATTGTGTGGTATTGCCCGGCGTGGAAGAGGGATTATTGCCGCATCAGCGCTCGACCGATGAAGGCGAAGCGGGTGTTGCCGAAGAACGGCGCTTGCTCTATGTCGGCATCACGCGTGCGCGCCAGCATGTGTTGCTCACATCCGCCCGCCTGCGCCGTTTTTATGGCGAAACCCACTATCCCCAACCCAGCCGGTTTATCAAAAAAATATCAGGAGATATCCTGCAGCAGGATCATAAGCCAACCATGCCAGCCACGGCGACAGCAACGCAAACCGGCGTGAGTATTGGCGGCAATGTGATGCACCCCAGCTTTGGCGAGGGCGTGGTACTGGCGCTGGAAGGCGCTGGTGATGCGGCGCGTATCACCGTACAGTTCAGGCGCGCTGGCACCAAGCGTTTAATGTTAAAATACGCAGCTTTGCAGGCCGTATAGAAAAGGAGACCTATGTCTATCACCATCTATCATAACCCACGCTGTTCCAAATCCAGAGCCACGCTGGCGCTGCTTAAAGAAAACGACATCGAGCCCAAAATTATTGAATATTTAAAAACGCCGCCAAGCGAAGCTGAACTGGATCGCATCCTGACCATGCTGGGCAAAAAGCCGGATGAGCTCATGCGCAAGGGCGAAGCCGAATACAAGGAACACATTCAGGGCAAAGGATTATCGCGCGCTGAAGCGATAGCTATGATGGTGGCCCATCCGATTGTGATCGAACGCCCGATCGTGGTGAAAGGCGACCGTGCCGCTATTGGTCGTCCTCCGGAAAACGTGCTGGATATTATCTAAACTGCCACTTTCATCAAAGTGTGGCTCCGCTGGAATAACAGATTGCCGCTTACGATTTTTGTAAGCGGCGATGTATCTTCCCTCTGTGGTGCCTGTAGTGAATTGCCTTTGATGATATGTTTAGGCTACGCCGATAGCTTCGCGCCAGGTTAAAATCAGACGAAATTCATCATTGCTCAGGTCAACAGATAGCTCTCGCTTGATTTCGGACAATGATGCATAGGGATCTGCATCGTCCAATTCTGTCATCAATGTATCGAAATCATCACCGATAAAAGCAGGCACATCAATAAACTGACCAGCCCGGATAATAGCGACATAATGTTTCAGCACGGTAGCTTCACTGACACCTTGTTGAGCGGCTATGTCTTCCAGACTGATACCTTTACGATAGAGTGACAGGATATAGGTTTGTGTTTCATTTATGCCGGAGCCTTTGGCAATCAGCATGGGGATATTCTTGCCACCGCTCTTTGCATTTTTGCCATCATTACTGTTAACATGTTTTTGGATGAGCGCGCTAAAAACCGCACTATATTTTTCCAGTTTATGTACGCCAAGGCCGCTGATGCTGCGCATGGTATCTTCAGACACAGGTTTGCGCTGGCTCATTTCAGTCAGTGTAACATCACTGAATACCACATATGGTGGCACATCTTCTTTATCAGCAAGTTCTTGCCTTAATTTTACCAGTTTTTTGAACAGGGCTTCATCGCGTGGCACACCCAGTCGCTTGAAATGTCGCCGAATTCCGGGCTGGTATTTAGCCAACATGACAGGTGGACCAGAATCGATGAAATCGGCCTTTTTGGTTGCCAGCATGGCTGCACGTTTGGAAACATCCTGAATAAAATAACCGTGATGCACCAACTGGCGCAGGATGGATGTCCATTCATCGGCATTCATATCGGCACCAGTACCATGGGTTTTTAACTGATCATGTTTGTGCTCCATGATGCGCGCATTTTTGGAGCCACGCAGCACATCAACAATATAGCCCATGCCAAAATGACCATTGAGTTCGCGTATGCATTGCAATACGACTTGGGCAAATTCTGTGGCATCGTATGTTTCTGGTGGATCAAGGCAGATATCGCAATTGCCGCAAGATTCATCCAGTGGTTCGCCAAAATAACCAAGTAATACACGGCGTCGGCAAGTCAATGCTTCGGAGAATGCCACCATGCTGTTGAGTTTGTGCACTTCAACCCGGCGCTGATCAATATTTTCAACGTTTTCTATCAAACGGCGCACCAGATTTACATCGCCTGAGCCATACAGCATTAGCGCCTCAGACTCCAAACCATCACGTCCGGCACGACCTGTTTCCTGATAATACGACACAATGCTTTTGGGTAAATCGTGATGAATCACGAAACGTACATTCGGTTTATCTACGCCCATACCAAAGGCAATGGTTGCGACAATCACTTTCACCCGATCCCGAAGAAAATCATCCTGTACTTTTTCACGCGAACGACCGGGAATACCGGCATGATAAGCAGCAGCACTAATACCATGGCGTTGCAGGTTAACAGCCAGATCCTCTACCCGCTTCCTTGATAGACAGTAGATTACGCCCGAACAATTTGGCCAGCCTTCCAGAAATTGTAGTATCTGGGTAAGTGGCTGACGTTTCTCGGCTACCAGATAACGGATATTCGGGCGATCGAAACTGGCTACAAAACGCTTGGCTTTGGTCAGCTTCAGACGGTCGCTGATATCTTCACGGGTATGTTCGTCGGCCGTGGCGGTCAGAGCCAGCATGGGTACATCGGGGAATATCTCACGCAATTCGCCCAAGCGAACATATTCCGGGCGGAAATCATGCCCCCATTGTGAAACGCAGTGGGCCTCATCAATGGCAAACATAGCCAGTGGAATATGTTCGAGCTTGGCCAGAAACCCTTTTGACAGAAGACGTTCCGGTGCCACATAAAGCAGGTCAAGATCACCGCGTTCAAATCTGTCCAGCACGTCTTTGGCCTCGGCTGCTTTCAGCGATGAATTGTAGTATGCGGCCTTAACATCACATGCCGTCAAAGCATCAACCTGGTCTTTCATCAGTGAAATCAATGGAGATACCACAATGCCGGTACCTTCGCGCATCATCGCCGGTATCTGATAGCAGATTGATTTACCACCACCTGTCGGCATCAAAACAAAGGCATCCTTGCCATCGAGCAATGTACAGATGATTTCTTCCTGCATTGGCCGAAAGGAATCATAGCCAAAGACTTCTTTCAGTATATTTCGCGTCTGTTCTTTTACTTTTTTCGTTGCCATTCATATCCTCTCACAAGGGTTTATTCCCTGCGGTTTGTTGGCCGGAAACCCTGTGGTTGCCGAACCTTGCGATTAATATCGTGCATGTTGGTTTGTAACTTCTACATGGGTGTAACGGTGACTTTGCTAGGTCAGATTAGTTATTTCAACATAAGTGAATGGTATTCGCAAGTTTTTTCGTGATTTTAGCAACGATGACAGAACTTCTGCTTGACGTATTGCTCTCAAGAGGAATCTCGATACTGGCTAATACCATTAGTCTCTAGGGAAGTGCTGATTAAACCTTTGATTTATGGTAATATCTTGATTATCGAACGGGGGGTTTAGAATGTCGAGACAACGTGGATTTGCTGATCTTGAATATGCGCAAAAGAAACGATTAACGCGCCGAGAGAAGTTTCTGAATGAAGTGGATCCTGTTATTCCCTGGCCG
>JAUZQI010000044.1 GCA_030951095.1 Mariprofundus sp.
ATCTTATCCACCCAGACTTTTGCAAGTAGCTCGACCGAACTAGGATTTATCAGGGGGTTCAGAGTCGGATTCGGTCTGAATCGGATGCATCGTCGGCGCATGTGGTTCAGGTTCGGGAGCAAACGATTCATCTTTACCACCGAAGAAAGCACGCAGTTTCCTGAGTACAGTTTTGATCCCGCGCCAGAGTTTTGGCAACAGCCAGATCATTAGCAGAATAAACAGAATCATAAAGACAACAAACAGGGTTGGATGATTCAGTGCAGCCCACAAGCCGCCGAAAACTGCAATATCCTCAGTAATTGACGCTGTCCAGTTGGAAAATGGCTCCGGTGACGTATTGATCAGGGCACGTGTTCCGGCTTTGGTGACATGCGTTGTGGCAGCCAGCCCGCCGCCCATAATGCCTGCGGCAAGCGCCAGAGCCGGCGTCACATCACCTACCGCACCAGCAGCCAGCATGGCTCCGGCCGGAATACGCACAAACGTGTGCAACACATCCCAGGTTGAATCGACACCGGGAATTTTATCGGCAAAAAATTCGACGATATACATGGCACCGGCAGCGAATAGCACTATGGGATCTTGCAATATCTCCAGCCCCGGCGGCAGATCGACATTGCCGGTGGTTCCCATCATGCCGAGCATCAGGATAGCAGCATACAAATTGATGCCGCTGGCCCAGGCGGCACCCATGGTTAGCGCGAGAATTGATGTGATTTGATCCAGTTGGTCCATGTTTCACTCCTGCATAATCAAACTGTTGAGGATCATCATCGCTGCAACCGGGCAAGCCTGCAACTGCAAAATCCCCGCAAGCAGCGCAAAGTTTGCGCTGAAAGCATGCGAATCAGTTTGGCTCGATCAATGAAGCATCCAGATCACTTGGAACATTATGCCCCATGACCTCAAACAATGTAGCGGCAAGATGGGACAAGCCGGGTGTATCATCCTGTAGCTGCCGTAATTGATAGGCACCATCATAATCGGGATCAAACAGGATACAGGGTACAGGGTTGATTGAGTGTTTGGTCGAGGGCTCGCTGCTGCCATCTTTTGCAATGGCCAGCATTTCTTCCGCATTACCGTGATCGGCCGTAATCAGGGCATATCCACCCGCTTTTCCCAATGCTTCAACGATGTGCCCTACGGCAGTGTCGACAGTTTCAATGGCTTTGATCGCAGGCGCAATTTGTCCGCAATGGCCTACCATATCAGCATTGGCGAAATTGATCAGGCCAAATCCATATTGGCCACTTTCAATCAGTTCAACGGCTTTATCAGCAATTTCGACCGCTTTCATCTGTGGTGCAGCGGCAAAGGATATGCCTTTGTCAGACGGTATGAGGATATAATCCTCCATCGTATTATCCAGCGGTTTGCGATAACCACCATTAAAAAAGAAAGTGACATGCGGATATTTCTGCGTTTCAGTCAGGCGAAACTGTTTGATACCCAACTCAAGAATACGTTTACCGAAAGGTTTTTCCACTTTGGTTGACCCCATCAGTTGCAGGGCTGGCAGATTTCTGTCTTCGTCGTATACCATCATGCCTGCATAGGTAATATCCGGACGCTTGCCACGTTCAAACCCGTCAAATCCATCCAGTTCAAAGGCCTCGGTGATTTCAATGGCGCGATCACCTCTGAAATTCATCATGACCACAGCATCGCCATCGGTAATCACACCGACTGGCTTGTCTCCATCATCAACAATAACAAAGCCCGGCATATCCTGATCGACCAGGCCCGGTTCCGCCGACCTGAAATGTTCAATGGCAGCAAGCATGGACGGGAATCGATATTCTCCCTTACCGTGTACCATCAAATTCCAGCCCACGGCTACTTTGGGCCAGTTGTGATCACGATCCATGACAATGACTTCGCGGCCACCGCCCGAAGCGAAAGCGTAATCAAAACCTTCGTGGCTGTTGATAAAGGTAAAATTCTCTTCCAGTTCAAAAACATATTTTTGTGCGGTCTGGATGCCGACATCGCGTCCGTCGAGCAGTGCATGAATACGCAGTTTTTTGATGCCGGACTCAAAGGCAAAATCGATCAGCGCCCGAAAATGACTTAAATGCGAATGGATATTACCATCGGAGAGCAATCCGACCAGATGCAGGGTCCCTCCCTCCCCGGCTGCTCGCACCACCTGTTGCAGTGCTTCGGACTGGTAAAATGAACCGTCCGCGATGGCATTGTTGATGCGCGTGGGCCCCTGTTCCAGAACCATGCCGGCTCCCATAGTTAGATGCCCTACTTCAGAACCGCCCATATCCTTGTCCGATGGCAGCCCGACATTGTACCCGTGTGTGAGCAAGCGGGTGTGTGCATAGTTCTTCCACAGTCGATCTACGTTAGGGGTATGCGCCTGCGCAATTGCATCCGCTGCTCCACCGGAACCCAGACCCCATCCATCCATTACAATCAGTAACACTGGACGGGAGCGCTCAGCCGCGGGCGGGAAATATCTATTTGCAGTCATCTGTTCACCTGTTTCACCAAATATCGGGATGTTCTGAACAACTCAGAGTATCCGCGCGACCCGCACACGGGTCTCCAAAATCTAGCACTTACGAGCCACTTGCAAAAGTCGTGAGCGGCAATCTGCCTCCCCACTTCGGCGTATTTCCAGGCTGAATCTTCGAGGCATGGAACCACCATGCCCCTCAATCCAGCCTGAAAATCCACTCAAAGTGGGATTGCATCTTATCCACCCAGACTTTTGCAAGTAGCTCTTACGTGTTTAATTTTGTGAGTGAAGGAAAAATAATACTTTTTCCTTCACGTACTGAACAAATACATGGAGTTATTCAGCGCTTCTTCTACTTTGTTCGCTACCCCTGCGAAGCATCCGGGTCGGACAGCAGGGCGAAGCATAGCATTTCAGCCACCGCGAAGCATACGGCCCCCGAAAATGTCGGCAATCATGCATGCTTGGGCGAAAATAAAAACCATGACTTGCCGACCCATCGTGTTGGCGGCATC
>JAUZQI010000045.1 GCA_030951095.1 Mariprofundus sp.
GAGGAGTGCTCTTCGCAAATACAAATGAACGCCGCGTCCCGCTGAATGGCCCCATTTGGGGCGCGGCCCTGCGGGAAATGCCATTTTTACACGCTGCTGCGTTATTGCTCGCTGATGTGCATTCAGCACACTGCGCTCGAAACGCCTTGCAGCGCAATAAAAATGGCTATTGCGCTACGGCCAGACACGTGTGAACAGGCCTTGATGAAATTTGCACATATAGGGCTGATTGTGGCCGATCTGAACCGAGCGGCTCTGTTTTATGAGGGCATTCTTGCTCTGCATCGCATTGAACGCCCGCCACTGGCTTTCGATGGCATCTGGTATGGGCTGGAAGGTGGTCAGCAAATTCATCTGATGCGGCTGGATGATCCGTATGATGGCTGTGAAAAACCGGCACATGGCGGTCGTGATCATCATGTGGCGCTACAGGTGGGTGATTACGAAACGATTCGGCAACGGCTGGAAGGCGCGAATATCGGATATACGATCAGCAAATCAGGCCGCGCCGCCCTGTTTTGCCGCGATCCGGACGGCAACACGATCGAGTTGATACAGGCATAACCTTTTTTCACCGCAGAGGACGCAGAGTAAAACCCATATCTGGACGAGAGGGCAGGCACTTTATGCCAAGCTTTTCTCTCCCTGTTTTGCCTTTGACTTACTCTGCGAAACTCTGCGTCCTCTGCGGTGAAAGGTTTTGACTTATGGGTGCATGGCCTCGATAAAGATGCGATCGATATTCTGGTGCCATTCGTGTTGATAAGCGTTCAACCAGCGGTCGGCCTGGGTTCGGCCTGATTCGACAGCCTGAATGACTGGCGCCAGAAAGATGCTTTCATCTTCTCCGGCCTGATTCAGTACGTGTTGTCGTTGCAAGCCGCGTTTGGCAATCTCGACCATCTGTTCGCACAGGTGAAGCACTGTGGTGTGGCGGAAGCTTGTCTTCAGGGCTGTGCGTGGAACCTGATTTCTCAGTGCCACGACTTCATCATGCGACCAATCAACCACCATCGCCCATGCTGCATTTTCAGCCTGCGTATCATATAATAAGCCTTTCCACAGAGCCGGCAGCGAGCAAATCCACGGCCAGCCGCCGGCATCGGCACCACGCATTTCCAGATATTGCTTGAGCCGAACATCGGGAAAGAGCGTTGATATGTGCAATTCCCAATCATTTATTTTCGGATACTCACCGGGCAGCTGTTGCAGTTTTCCCTGCATAAAGTCTCTGAAACTGCCGCCGGCACAATCTATATATATATTGTTGCGCATCACAAAGTACATCGGCGCATCAAGCGCCCATTCGGTATATGCCGAAAAACCGAAATCATCCTCGAATACACAAGCCGGTACACCTGTTCGTTTGGGATCGGTATCGAGCCAGCAGGCCGCTCGGCGTGAGAGATAGCCGGATGGTTTTCCATGTTCAAACGGACTGGCGGCATACAATGCAGTAACCAGCGGTTGCAGGCAGATGCTGATTCGCATCTTTCTGACCATATCTGTTTCCGAACCAAAATCGAGATTGGCCTGCACGGTGGCCGTGCGCAACATCATGTCCAGTCCGCCCTGCCCGACCCGTGGCATATAGTTACGCATCACAGCATAGCGCGCTTTCGGCATCCACGGGATTTCATCCTGCCGCCATTTGGGCTGGAATCCCAGAGCCAGAAAACCGACACCAAGTTCATCGGAAATCGTTCGGACAAGGGCATGATAATCCGTGGTTTCACGGCAGGTCTGATGAATGGTAGCCAGTGGTGCACCTGATAACTCAACCTGACCGCCCGGTTCCAGTGTTACCGATGCGCCTGCTTTTTTCAGCGCAATCAGGTTGTTGTCTTCAAGCACCGGTTGCCAATCGCGTTTGATAAGCAACTCAAGCAATGTGTTGATACTGCGGTTACCGGCATAAGGAATGGGTTTGAGGCTATCCATGCAGAAACCGATTTTTTCATGCTCGGTACCAATGCGCCACACATCGCGCGGTTTGCACCCCAGCGCGAACCATGCAGCAAGATCGTTTATTTCCAGATGTTCAGTCATGTGCGAACTCTAACTATATATACATAGAGTCAAAAGCATTTACCGCAGAGTTACCCCAGGGCACCCTCTCTTGCGCAAGCGCAATTCACCTTGACGCAGAGGAAAGTCAAAACCAAAATAAATAATTGAATTGGCAACGGCGCTTCAGTTAAAGGTTGCTGTTGTAAATATCAAATAACTGTCTTGATTTATGTTTTCCCTCTGCGTCCTCTGTGCCCTCTGTGGTAAAAAAGGTTTTGACTATCGTATTTGCGTAGCGTGGTAAAATGACACACACTTGTTGTGGCGAGTTGACTCAGTGATGCGGGTCACACATAATTCGGCCTATCCATCCGGCGGGATGGGCGCAATTTCTGCAGATCGAACTTGATTCGGATGCAGGTCGAAGAAAAGCGCTCAGCAACAATGGACGGTTTTTTGCACTGGCTCCACGGAGCTAAATTTATTTCAATAGGATTTTAACAACATGAAGAAAATACTTCTTTCTGCTGCTGCTTTCGCTGTTGTTGCTGTTTCTGCTGTTGCAGTTGCACCAACCACTTCTGAAGCAGTTCCGGCGTTCGCACGCCAGACCGGCGCAGCTTGCTTGAGCTGCCACTTTCAGACCTTCCCGGCTATCAACAGCTTTGGTCGCGCATTCAAAATGGGTTCATTCACCGATGTTGGTGATCAGGCTCTGATTGAAGATGAACATCTGTCTATTCCTGCTGTACTGAACGCTACTTTCGTTCTGCGTGCACAGGTAACCAACACCAGCGCAACTGGTATTTCCAGCGGCACTACTTATAACATCCCGGCTGATGCCGTACTGATGCTTGCCGGCCGTGTCGGCACCAACAGTGGCGCATTCGTCGAGTTCGATGGTGGCGCGGCTAACTGGCAGCTCATCAACAGCTTCGATGTCGGCGATTTCAAAGTCGGTATCGGCGCACATAACACCGGTTTCGGTGGTTCCGGCGTACTGGAAGTTTCCAACGTATTCGGTCAGCACGGTGGTAAATTGAATGGTAAGGGTATTTCCGCTATTCAGGCTGCAGGCTTCGCTCAGCAGACTACCGGTATCGGCGCATGGGTCGGTTCCGATCTGGGTTACATTCAGTTCTCACTGATTGCTCCGGGCGGCGCAACTGCTGATAACGTTAACGTTGGCCTGAACTTCGGCAAACTGGTTCGTGCTGTTGCTACGTTGGATGTTGGCGGCTTCGATACACTGATCGGCTTCGGTTCTGTCTCCGGT
>JAUZQI010000046.1 GCA_030951095.1 Mariprofundus sp.
GATCGATTCTCCGCGCCATTTTTATTGCCAGTATTTCTTTACTCGCAAGGTCTTTTTTCTCAAGGAAAGCGACGCAATCGTACTCACAGCAGGCGGATTCGGCACGTTGGATGAGGCATTTGAAACATTGACGCTATTGCAAACGGGGCGCAATCCGCCGTTACCTGTCATCATGCTGGAAGCACCCGGTGATGATTACTGGGGGCCGTTCATGCGCTCATGGATGCGTCGTTTGGTGAAAGACGGACTTATTGATTCGGAGGATAATCATCTACTCTACCACACCGATAGTATCGAGGCCGCAGTAAAGCATATTCGTGACTTCTACGTGAATTATCACAGCTTTCGCTATGTCGGAAAATGTATTCTGCTGCGCATCATGAAGCCGCTATCCGAAAGTGCCCTTAAACGGTTGAATGCGGAGTTTTCCGATGTGCTCAGCGAAGGAACGATTGATCAGGTTTTTCAATGGCCGAAGTCGGACGATAAATGCTACGATCATCTGCCGCGTCTGCGCATGCATCTGGACCGTTCCCGCATGAATGTGCTGCCGCATATTATTCGCCGCATGAATTCACTGTGCCAGTTTGATCAACGGAAAGATTAGACCTGTTCATAAAATGCCAGGCGTACACTGGATATGTAAAAATAAGCATATGATTTGCACAAATCATGGTTGACGTCAGCATGCTTGTTCCCACACTGGGGCACCACTTTAACGTGCAACAAACAACGGCTTGCATGATTTTTTCACCCCATTGATAAATAGTTCATATCATAGATGAAAAAAATCCATGTGCGTCAGGAGAGGATCATGGCATATAATGTTTACGGCGTGGGCAATGCGATTATGGATATGCAGGTGCAATGCGAGGATGCATTCCTTGATGCAGCCGGCATTGAAAAAGGGGTTATGACGCTGGTTGATGACGCGCGTCAAGAGAGCATTCTCAAAGCGTTGGCTGAACACAACGTCAATTACTGCTCCGGTGGTTCCGCCGCCAATACCATTGTCGGCATCGCCGATATGGGTGGCAGTGCAGCCTATGCATGCAAAACAGGCATGGATGATTTCGGTCATCACTATCTCGATGAAATGAAACAATTGGGGATTGCTATCGAAGTACCTCAGACGGAAGGGCAAACCGGCACCTGTGTGGTGCTGATTACCCCGGATGCACAACGTACCATGTTGACCAGCCTCGGCATTTCATCCTCATTAAGTGCCGATGATATCAGGGCAGAAGAAATTGCACTGGCTGAATATGTCTATATCGAAGGTTATCTGTTTGCCGGTGACTCCACCAAAGCAGCTGCACTGAAAGCCATTGAAATTGCCAAGGCCAATCACGTTAAAGTGGCTTTGACCATTTCTGATCCATTTCTGATCGATATCTGCCGCGACCAATTCAGGGAACTCATAGAAGGACCTGTTGATTTACTCTTCTGCAACGAGGAAGAAGCACGTGCACTGACCGGGTTGGAAAATCCGATTGACTGCGCCCATGCCATCCATCAACACTGCCGGAATGTTGCCCTGACGCTGGGCAAAAATGGTTCCATCATCATGCATGAAGGTGAAGCTTTTCCGGTTGAAGGTGTCGAGGTTGACGCCATCGACACCACTGGTGCCGGTGATATGTATGCTGCCGGCGTGCTTTACGGCATCACCAACCAATTAAGCTGGCAACAGGCCGGCCATCTGGGTTCACATGCCGCCGCACGCGTTGTCTCCCAACTCGGGGCCAGACTGCCACAACCGATCAGTCAGACCGAAATCGAAAAACTGCTAGCTTAGGACTGTTCACATGGGCATGCTCGAAATGCTACTGCGCAAAAGAAATCACCCGTGATCCCCGATTTCTTATTTGCAGCTACGCCGCATATTCATTTCGGGACAGGAAAACGCTCACAGCTAAGCTCGATCATCCAACAATACGGCCACCGGATTCTTCTGGTCACGGGTGGCACTTCTTTTGACAAATCACCATTATGTCAGACTCTGTTTGATGAACTCAAAAACCAGTTTGACATACACCGCGTCAGCATCAATGGAGAACCGTCACCGCAACAGGTTGACGACACTGTAGCCGCATGTTCTGCCGCACCGCCGAATTGTGTCGTCGCTATTGGTGGCGGCAGCCCGGTCGATGCCGCCAAGGCTATTGCCGGCCTGTTGCCGAGCTGTAATTCAGTCATGGAATACCTGGAAGGCGTGGGTAATGGTAAAATCTATTCAGGGCCATCCACACCGTTTATTGCCCTGCCGACGACAGCCGGAACAGGTGGCGAGACCAGCAAAAATGCCGTGCTCTCCGTCATTGGCAAAAATGGTTTCAAAAAATCGTTTCGGCATGAACAGCTGGTGGCCCGGCACATCATTCTTGACCCCGAACTGACGCTTTCCTGCCCTGCCAAAGTCACCGCTGCCTGCGGCATGGATGCCTGCACACAACTGCTGGAGTCCTATTTGTCTCGCAATGCCAGCCCGATGACTGATGCGCTGGCTTTGAGCGGCATGCAAAAAGTCGCCCGTTCATTGCCAGTAGTAATTTCCAATGGTGCCAGTTTGCAGGCCAGAGCCGATATGCTCTATGCCTCATCCATCTCAGGGCTAACGCTGGCCAATGCCGGGCTCGGCAGCGTGCACGGACTGGCCTCGCCGATCGGAGCTTATTTTCCCATGCCACATGGTGAAGTGTGCGGCAGCCTTTTGTTCGAGGCCACACGCCTGAACATCGAATCCATGCAAGCCAGAGAACCCGATAATATCGGCCTGTTCAAATATGCCGAAGCTGGCCGCATGATGAGCGGCGATAACAGGCTTGATGATATAACCGCGAGGCAATCTTTACTGACGTTACTGGAGCGCTGGATCAACGATTTTGATATGCCGTTATTATCAGCTTATGGCATCAGGGAAACCGACATCCCAAAACTGATTGCCAATGCCAGTAGCGGCAGCATGAAGACCAATCCGGTAACCTTGACTGATGCTGAAACCAGAGCGCTGATTCAATCCAGATTATAACCCTCTGCCATCACAACGCCTGAGCCTTGATGATTCACAGTATCGATGAAATCAGTCAGAGTGTCCCGAAACAGGCTACTGTCAGGAGAAATAAACGTGAAAAAACTGCTAGTTACGATTTTTACATTACTGATCGCATTCTCTTTTTTCGGTTGCTCGGCGGAGCCCGGCACAAAAGCATGGTGTGATGCCATGAAACAAAAACCCAAAGGTGAATGGACTGCCGATAACGCAGGCATATTCACCAAACACTGTGTATTGGGCAACTATAAAGAATAACAGGCGACAACAAGCACGCCATCAAACCAACCCTGTATACAAACAATGTCCTGTTCAGATGAAGGGAAGGCTGTATGATTAAAGGAAGCTGCCTGTGTGGGCAGGTGAGGTATGAAATCCATGGCTCTCCGGGGCCAATCACACACTGCCACTGTCCGACTTGCCGAAAAGCACACGCATCCGCTTTTTCTTCTGTTACATCTGTAAGGTTGACCGACCTGAAGTTCACTGCTGGAAAGGACTTGCTCAAATTCTACGAATCATCAGCAGGGAAAACACGTTATTTTTGCTCCTGTTGCGGCTCACAAATTTACGCCAGACATAATCATCAGGATCATTATATTTTGTGCATGGGTACTATCGATGGTAACCCCGATATCCGGCCAGCCCGACATATTTTCACCCGCTACAAAGCTCCATGGTATAACATTCATGATGATATTCCCGAGTTTTATGAATGGCCTGATTATCCGTCTGCCAATTCTATGGCAACCCCGAATGGTCGTCTGTGCCACAATATCCAGTCTGTTCTCAGACTGGCTACCAAAAAGGGTACGGCAACATCGCTGTTGTGTATAAATATCAGTATGGCTGCCGATCATCACAAAGACACAATCAAAACCATTGATGATACTGTTATTCAGGAAATACATGATGAAATAAGCCTCAATATACGTGATTCGGATTTTTTTGAGCAGCTTGCTGACCCGGAGTTTTCTGTGTTACTCCCCTACACGGACAAGAATGCTTCAATCATTCTGGCTGAGAGAATATGCAATGCCGTAAAAAGGATTCTTCACACAATGGGAGCAAGCCTGAATATCGGAGTGGCCACGCTGGGTGAAAACCAGCTGTACAAAAGCGACCTTCCGGCAGATATAAATAAACTGCTCAACATGGCAGACAAGGCACTGAGTCATTCACAAGGTCAAGGGCAGGATAAGGTGATCCATTATAGAAGCATTGAGAGTCACTTGCAAAAATTGTGAACGACGATTTACTTCCCCTCTCCGGCACACTACGAACTGGAATTTCGGCGAATGGAACCACTATGCTCCTCATTCCATGCCAAAAATTCACCCGAAGTGGGATTCGCAACGCATCCACTCAGACTTTTGCAAGTGGTTCTTGAGTAACGGTTCATTCATACTCCCACATATCAGCAATCATATTCCGGCATTTACATCTCAGTCATAGCATCGCTTGCATTCGTTGTTTTACTGCATATCATGCGCCGCTCTGTACAGGTAACTGGCAGATACATACCTTGCTCCGGACGCGCTTGATCGTACCGGGGCGTACGTAAGTACACCGAAAGGAGCGCCGTTTGTATTACGAAACTATTTTTATCGTTAACCCTGACATCTCTCAGGAAAACACCGAAGCACTGACCGATGATCTGATCGCCAAAGTTGAAAAAGTCGGCGGTCGTATTGTTAAACGCGAAAACTGGGGTTCACGTCCGTTGGCTTATTCCATTGCCAACCGTAAACGTGGCAATTATATCCTGCTGGTCACCGACGGCAGTGCCGAAGCCATCAATACACTGGAACATGCCATCAGTCTGGAGGAACGCATCATTCGTTCCCTGACCACACGGCTGACCGAACTATCCGACAAACCATCGCCATTGTTGCGTCGCGCTCAGGCTGCTGCCAAACGTGAAGAAGAAGCTGCTGAAGCCAAGGCCGCCGCTGATGCTGCGCCTGCCACTGAAACTGCTGCCACTGAAGACGCCGCAACTGAAGAAGCTGCAACTGAAGAAGCTGCACCTGCTGAAAAGACCGCTGCAACTGAAACCGATGCACCTGTCGCAGAAGCGAAAACCGAAACCAAGGACGATAGTGGAGCAGCAGCAAGCGCCTGATTTCAACCGCGCCCGTGTTTCGGGCCGGCTCGGGCATATACGCAAACGCTGGATGCCGGATGGCTCGCTGGCGTTGATTGCGGAACTGGTTACGCATCGCCCTAAACTGGGGCCGGTTCGGGCCGGCGTTCAGGATGAACAGCCGATGCCGTTGCGCGCCAGTGGCGATATCGTCAATAGCATGATGGCCCTCGATGGCCGTGATGTGACTGTCGATGGTTGTTTACGCAGACGTTTTTATAGCAGGGACGGTGAACCTTGCTGGGGACAGGTGGAAATTTGGGTTGATGCATGCCGGCTAACGCAGCAACGCCCAACCACCGTCGACTAGAGATAACAGGAGTAATAGATATGACTGAAGAAGTAAAAAAAGCTGCTCCCGCAGCAACTGAGCGCCCACAGGGGGATCGTCCGCAAGGCAACCGCTCACAGGGAGATCGTCCGCAAGGCAACCGCCCACAGGGAGATCGCCCGCAAGGCGCCCGCCCGCAGGGAACGCGTCCGCAAGGTGGCCGTGATCGCCCGCAGCGTGGCGGCCCGCGTGGTCGTTTTCAGCGCCGTCGCAAGTTCTGCAAGTTCTGTGCTGATACCAGCCTGGACATTGATCATAAAGACCCGGATTTGCTGCGCGGTTTTATTACCGAGCGTTATAAAATCCTGCCGTCACGCGTAACAGGAACCTGTTCCAAGCATCAGCGGTTTTTGACCACCGCAATCAAGCGCGCTCGCTTATTGGCGTTGGTTCCGTATACACCGCTGCATCACGACTGATTGCGGCACACTGTAATCAACGCACATAGCAACCACTGATCTGATGTTGCTGATCTGATGTTGGACCAGACGTCCGCGCCACAAACGATGCCGCCGGCGCTCAGTTATGTGCTCACGCATCGGCTGCCATGTGCCACGTTGATGCTGGTCATGCTGATGTGCGCTGTTTGGTTGCCTGCGCTTGGTGAGGGAACGCCGACTTTTGTCGCGATGTTGCTGACCACGGTTGGCTTGTCGCTGCATATATTGGCGCCAGCACTGATTGCCCTGGTTACCTTTGGTGGCGGACTGCTATTCGCCACCCATGTGGCAGCGCTGACCGCAGCAGGCGTGATAGCGATTGCAGGCTTTGCCCTGATTCCGGGGTTGGTCGTATTTGTGCTGTACGGCCTGATACCCATTCTGGGCGCCGCGTTGATGATGCGCGCCGATGGCGTGCGGCGCAGTGCCCAATATCTGGCTTTCGGGCTGGGCGGGCTAACGCTGCTGGGTTTGGCAATTGCCGCCGCGATGCAGGATATCGGCATCAAGGGTATGATTGACGGGCTGCTGGCACCCATGTTCGACAGCGTGCTGCAACAGATGCCGGCTGGTGAACCGGAAGCCGTGGAGGTGCTTGAACAATCGCGCCAGATGATGGTAGAAATTCTTCCCGGTCTGATGGCGCTGGGCGTATGGTTTACCTGGTGGGGTGATGTAGTATTTGCCCGAAACTTTGCCCGCAAGTACGGTTTTTATCAGGGTGAAGCGACCAGCTTATTAAGCCTTGGTTTTGGCAAGCCGGTGGCTTACCTGTTTCTGGTTTTGCTGGTGGCGTTAAACCTGGGTTCGGGCGAGTTGCATTATATTGCCGTCAATGCAGCCATTTTGATTGGTGGCTTACTGGCAGCGCAGGGCATTGCTGTCGGGCACAGTTGGTTGAAAGCAAAAGGTATGCTGCTCTCAATCGCCATGATGTATTTGATGTTAATCATCTGGTCCATTTTGATCATCCCGTTTGTGATCATTGGGCTGATGGATATTTGGTTTGATTATCGCCGGAATATGCCGGCAGTTGGAGGATAAACAATGGATTTGATTCTTTTGGAACGTGTTGAAGGCTTAGGCAATGTTGGCGATGAAGTCAGCGTGCGTCCGGGTTATGGCCGCAATTTCCTGTTGCCGCAGGGCAAGGCTGCGATTGCCGATGCGGGGAACCGCAAAGTCTTCGAGCGCCGTCGCGACCTGCTCGAAAGCAAGCAATCTGACGTACTGGCTCTGGCCAAGGTTGAAGCAGGCAAGCTGGAAGGTTTGGCACTGGAAGTGGTACTGGCTACCTCCGATGGTAAACACCTTTACGGTTCTGTCGGAGCTGCCGAACTGACTGCACTGCTCAAGGATAATGATTTTGCAGTGGAACGTCGCAATATCCTGCAGGACGAGCACATCAAGGAAGTTGGTAATCACACCTTCCGCGTGCGCCTGCACCCGGATGTTACTGCCAGCCTGAGCATTACGGTCATTTCCGAGCAACATTGAGTCAACTGATTCCCCTGCGCACTGATACGCTCAGAGAGCGTATCCCGCCCCACGCCCATGATGCGGAGCGGGCAGTGCTCGGGGGGATCATGCTCAATGCAGAAGCACTGGAAAGGTTGGAAGGGTCGCTCCAATCCGAACACTTCTATGTCGAAGCCAATGCCCGTATTTTCTATGTAATCATCGAACTGTCCTCCAAAGGTCAGCCTGTTGATGCGCTTACCATCAAGGATCAGCTTGAACGCCGCAACGAACTGGATGCCGTTGGGGGTGAAGCTTACCTGTCCGAACTCGTTGTTGCCGTACCCACCTCCGCCAACGTAAAACATTATGCCACCATTGTGCGCGAACGCTCCATCCTGCGCGATTTGCTTTCTGTCTGCAGCGATGTATCCCGCGATGTCTACGAAGAAACGGCGCGCGATGTAAACGAACATCTCGATCTGGCCGAGAAAAATATTCTCGCCATTGCTGAAAAATTCAATCGATCAAGACCATCCTTCAGCAAAATGTCCGATTTGATGCTGGAAAGCTACAAAGAGCTGGAAGAGCGTTATGCCCAGAAAAAACTGGTTACTGGCATACCAACAGGCTTTGACGATCTCGACAAAATGACTGCTGGCATGCAACGCGGCGACCTGATTATTGTGGCCGGACGCCCGAGTATGGGTAAAACCGCTTTTTCCATGAACCTGGCCCAAAATGCATCTATTCGCTCGGATGATACCGCTGTCGTAGCGGTATTCTCGCTGGAAATGTCCACCCAGCAGATTGCCATGCGTATGCTCGCCAGCGAAGCCCGTGTGGACATGCAACATTTACGCACCGGTCGTTTTTCAGCTGAAGACTGGCGCAAACTGGCTTCGGCCAGTGGCGCACTGGCTGAATCAGCCATCTTTGTTGATGATACGCCAGCCATCTCGGTACTTGAGCTACGCTCCAAATGCCGCCGACTCAAACGCGAAACCAAAGCTCTCGATCTGGTACTAATCGATTATGTGCAATTAATGTCCGGCCGTTCCGATTCGGATAACCGCGCCCAGGAATTATCAGAAATCACCCGCTCCTTGAAAGGCTTGGCCAAGGAACTGCATGTTCCCGTCATTGCCCTCTCCCAGCTTAACCGCTCGCTGGAATCACGCGCTGATAAACGTCCGATGATGTCCGACCTGCGCGAATCCGGCGCTATTGAGCAGGATGCTGATGTGATCATGTTTATCTATCGTGATGAGGTCTATAACAAGAAACCGGACAACGTAGGGCTGGCAGAAATCATCGTCGCCAAACAGCGTAACGGCCCGATTGGCGATGTGAAACTGATATTCGTAAACAAATACACCCGCTTCGAAAATCACGCCTCCACCGGCTTCGACGACTAATTATAACCCACTGTATTTTATCATTTCGCTGTTAGATGATGCTCACGACAGACACCTATTGAGACCACCGCCAAAAGTAGCCATTCAGCCATCAGTCAGAATTAGTCTATAATAGTGCCTAAGGGGATAGTGATGCTAGATATTAAATCTATAAACCATGTTGGAATTAGAGTTAGTGATAAATTGAACTCGATCCTTTTCTATGAAAAACTTGGATTCCAGCTAATTCAAGATGTCGGGTTTGATAAAGGTCATCCTGTGATTATGAAGCATCAATGTGGCGTAGTACTTAACCTTCTTGGTCCAGCAACTACGTCAGATCGTTCTAACATTCTAATGGATGTTGATGAGAAGCATCCAGGTTATACACACATTGCTTTGACAGTAAGCTCTCTGGACGATGCTAGTGTTTTCATGAATACAAATGACATTGAAATTACTGGTTCATTTGATTTCAAAAATATGTCAGCAATTTTCATACGAGACCCAGATCGAAATGTTATAGAACTAGATGCCTACACCTAAATTATATGAACTAGATAATTCTATCCTCGATCCAAACATAGATGGTTAACGGCCGCTTGAGTCGACAGCCGTTTCCGGTCACCACAGGCGACCATC
>JAUZQI010000047.1 GCA_030951095.1 Mariprofundus sp.
ACCCGCATCCAGTTGCGGCACAATAGTTTCAAAACAGGATATAAAAACACCATCTTTCTGGCCACTTATCCACTGCTGCAGACCCAATGAATGAACCCCGACCCGACCAACCAGCCAGATATTATCACCATTAACGGCCGCATCCCGCCGCATCGCCCTACCCTGTGGCAATTGCCCTGCTACGGTCACACTCAAAACATTGGTAGCAGAACGGCAAGTATCACCTCCGGCCAGCTCAACATCATAACGTTTTAGCGCACGGGTTGATCCTGCCCCCAATGCTTCCACGGCATGGCTATTCTCCGCCATCACATTCAGCCACGCACAAACAGCTTCTGCACCCATGGCCGCGATATCGGACAAGGCTGCACAAACAGCCCTGTCTGCCGCTTTATCCAGTGGAAAATCAGCCGGCCAGTGCACGCCCTGCACACTTGAATCGGTGCTTACCACCAGTTCCATATCTGTTTGCATGTGATGAATCGATGCATCATCACCGATGCCGAGCGTGGTAAATGCCTTACGACTGCCTCCTGCGCGTTTAAACAAGCGCTTAATCAGATCAAATTCACCTTCTCTCATAAGCGCCATTCTGACAAACAATCAGTATAAACGTCGATAAAAAGAATTTCCTGAATCCTTAGAGCTACTTGCAAAAGTCTGGGTGGATAAGATGCAATCCCACTTTGAGTGGATTTTCAGGCTGGATTGAGGGGCATGGTGGTTCCATGCCTCGAAGATTCAGCTTGGAAATACGCCGAAGTGGGGAGGCAGATTGCCTCTCACGACTTTTGCAAGTGGCTCCTTATTTGAGTATTTCGGCTTCCAACTTGCGGGTATTGAACCAGACGCCGGGCAGTTCAAAGGCAATATCACGATCATAGAAATAACCGATACCGCGTTTACTTGCGCGCCGGCGCGTCGAAAAAATGCCATGCAAGGCGTAGATGCGGTCGAATTTATCCATGCCTGCCCCCTGCGCTGAGTATAGGATGAAGATTGCGGTTTGTATGTGCCACAACTCAGGGCGGCAGGACGATGAACTACCCTGGGGCTTCAGCCTCTGTCACAATGCCGCGCATGAACGACATTACCGCACCCGATAAACCACAACTGCCTGCATTGGAGCTTTCCGATTTGCAGGAACTCATGCAGCAATGGGGACAACCAAAATTCAGAGCCAAACAGGTGCTGGACTGGTGTAACAAGGGTGTACTCAACCCCGATGAAATGAAAAATATCCCTGCCGAACTGCGTGACCGACTCAAGGAAAAAGTATGCTGTGATCCGCTCGAACTGATCCGGCGCGAATGCTCAATAGATGGCACACGCAAATATGTGTTTGCACTCAGGCGTAAGCGTTTTGCAGGGAAGATGATTGAAAGCGTTTTTATTCCGGAAGAAAAACGGGGAACCGTCTGTATATCTTCACAAGTCGGTTGCGTGCTGGATTGTCCTTTCTGCCATACCGGCACTCAGGGCTTTGAAGCCAACCTGAGCGCCGGCGAAATCATTGCACAGGTGCTGGCAATCAAAGCCGACCTGCGCACAGAACCATTATTGGATGACCTGCACAGTGATATTTCGCATATCGTTTATATGGGCATGGGCGAGCCTATGGCCAATGAAGCGGCAGTATTCGACAGTATCGGCCTGCTGATGAATGAAAATGGCCTGAACATCTCCCGGCGACGCATTACCGTCTCCACCTCGGGGCTGATTCCGCAGATTCAGCGCCTCGGTGACAACCACCCGGTCAATCTGGCCATTTCCCTACATTCGGCTATGGATGACAAGCGCGATACGCTGGTGCCAATCAATCGCAAATTTCCGTTAAAACAATTACGTGATTGCCTGAATGCATATCCGATCGGCAAACAACGCCATATCACACTTGAATATGTCTTGCTCGATCAGGTCAACGATCAGCATGAAGATTTGCAGGCTTTGATTCAATTCGTCAATCCCGACCGGGAACGCATCAATTTGATCCAGTTCAACCCGTATCCCGGCAGCCCCTATCGGGGAACATCAAGGAATAACATGAAAGAATTTGCGCAACACTTGATTTCTAAAGGGGTTCATGCCACCGTAAGGCGCTCACGCGGCGATGATATCATGGCTGCATGCGGGCAGTTAAAAGCAGATACAACCAAAGCAGATACCAGAGCGGATACGAAAGGATCATGATGACACAAAAGGCAGCACGGACAGGCGTTATCGGAGGCAGCGGACTGTACGATATCGAAAACATTGAATGCATGGATCGTCTGGATATCGATACACCATTCGGCAAACCCTCCGATGAGCTGATGCTGGCCACGCTCCATGGCCACGAAGTGGTATTTCTGCCACGGCACGGGCGCAACCACACCATACCACCGCACCAAATCAACTACCGGGCCAATATCTATGCCATGAAACTGGCCGGTGTGAATCGTATCATCTCGATTTCCGCCGTGGGTTCATTGCGTCAGGATATTGCACCCGGCGATTTTGTCCTGGTCGATCAGTTTGTGGATCGCACCCACAGTCGCGCCTCCACGTTCTTTGATGGCCCGGTTGTGGCGCATGTGTCGATGGCCGACCCTGTTTGTGCCTGCCTGAAATCAGAATTGGCTACAGCATGTGCCAAAGCTGATATTCATACCCACCGGCAAGGCAGTTATCTGGTCATGCAGGGGCCTCAGTTTTCCAGCCGGGCGGAATCAAATCTCTACCGTAGCTGGGGTATGGATGTGATTGGCATGACCAATTTACCGGAAGCGAAACTGGCCCGGGAAGCCGAAATTTGTTATTCTACAGTCGCCATGAGTACTGATTATGATTGCTGGCATGAAGAAGAAGCGGATGTGTCGGTGCAGTCCATTATAGAAATCATGCATGGCAATGTCGCCAAAGCACAAACCATGTTGCAGTATTTTTTTGCCGCCGACCGGAAACCGCCGGATCATGCATGCGCTTGCAACCACGCGCTGGAAAATGGCATTTTCGCCGATCTGAAAGTTCAGGATGATGCAGCCATTCGACCCATTCATGCGCTGGTGGAGCGTTTTTTATGAACATCCGCACAGCACTGGCATTACTGATACTGGTATCGCTAAGCGCCTGCGCCACTGCCAGCAAGGTCAATAATAACCCTGACAAACAGGCAAAACTGGCCAATATTCATTATCAACTCGGTATTGATGCACTCGGCAAAGCAGGCATGCTACCCAAAGCCTTTGACGAATTAATGAAATCCAACGAGATACTGCCCAATCGACCGGAAGTGCTGGATGCACTGGCTTATGCCTGGCTACTGCGCGGCGACATGAAAAAATCTGAAGATTTTTATCTGCGCGCCATCCACCATGATGCCGGTGCTGCCACGTTCAACAATTACGCCAACCTTCTCAATCGACTAAAACGCTATCCTGAAGCGGAAAAATCAGCCCGCAAAGCCCTGGCTGACCCGCGTTATACCAATCAGGATCTCGCTTTTATCAATCTGGGCGATGCGCTGCTGGGGCAGGAAAAGTTTGATGCAGCAATCCGGGCTTATCTCCAGGCCCGGGTTTTCAATTCCGCCAGCGCCCTTGTCAATCTCAGGCTCGCCCATGCCTACTTTAAACATGGAAAATTGCGGGAGTCTCGTGCCTTATATGAGATCATCATTCGCAAACAAAACGACAATCGCCAGGCCGTTGAAGGACTGGTCAGCATTCTGGAGCAACAAAACGAGACAGCAGCAGCCAGACAGGTATTAAACCGGTTCGGCCAGCAAACAGCATCATCTCTGGATCGTGCATGGGCGCTCGGTGAACTGAACCGTTTCAACAGCCAATGAATGACATGAGTTCTCAAAAAGACTCCGGCCAGGAGCATGCCGTAGAAGCAGAACCAACAGCCAGGCAGGCACTACTGCAGGAAATTGGCAGCAAACTGGCCCAGGCTCGCGAAGCATGCCAACAATCCATTGATAAACCGGCCCGCAAGCTGAAACTGCAAAAGCGGCATCTGGAGGCATTGGAAAGCGGCAACTGGGAAACACTGCCCGATGATGTTTATGTTCTTGGTTTCTTGCGGCAATACAGTCATTATCTGAATGTTGATCTGTCGGATGAAATTCATCGCCTGAAAAATAACCAGTACACCTTGACCAAACCGCTGACCTTTCCCGATCCACCGGTAGCCCCTTCGCGCCAGTGGGCATGGATTGCAGGCAGTGGTTTTGTATTGCTGTTTATTGTGTTCAATGTTACGACTGGAGATTACATATCGGATAACAACAGCGATATCGAGTTGCCGCCAGCAGCGATTGAAACAGAAGTAGCAGCAGATACAAACACCGATGCAAACCCTGCCTTGGAAGCGGCAGATACCATCAACAAATCTCAAGCTCAATCCGTAACAACCGCGCCCGTAACAACGACACCCGCAAGCAAGGAAATACCAGTCAGCGAACCTGTCCGGCCAACAGAAACAGCGAAACCGGCAACTCATTCGAAACCGCAGCAGACAGCAAACACACACCTATTCCGCTTTGATGCAGTTGGCGCGCCGGTCTGGTTACAGATATCACTGCCAAACGATCACGGTACGGACAAAGGTAAGCTGTTGAAAGAGGTATTACTGCAATCCGGTTTCCATGTCAGCATCAAAGCAAAAACAGACACACTCTGGATATCCTGCGGCAACGCACCTGCACTGCGTATCACCGTGGATGGAACCATTGCTGCTACCAAAGGCAGTTTAGGGACAGGCAAGAAAATATTACGCAATTATCCCTTCAGTATTCGCCGTAACTGAAAGATAAAACAACGAACATTGTCTATCCGTTGTTGTTCTTCAGCCTCCCTGTCACTCACCTGTCGGCGGCACATCCATCCAATCCGTCTATCCTGTTGGATTTGGCTGGGTATCCTGATCCTGGGCATCCTTAGGGAAGCGCTGATCAAACCATGATTCACGATCCTGCATGTGAAATGAACGATTTCTTCGTTAAAGATTTGAGCCATAGCGGTGCTATGCCTTGCAATCTTTGCCTTGAGCTCCTTCATTTCCAATTGCGGTCTCATCAAACCAGATTTAATCAGCACTTCCTTAGGCTTGCCATCAGTTACAGCATACTGCATATTGCTGTGCCTTAAAATATCTTCAATACAGGGGAATACGACATGACAGCCACAGACTTTCAAACCGCACGCCGAAACATGGTTGACCATCAGATCCGCTGCTGCAAGGTGCTGGATGCTGGTATCCTTGATCTGATTGAATCCATGCCGAGAGAAAACTTTGTCCCCGAACATGTGAGGAGTCTGGCCTATATGGAAGGGCGTGTTCCCCTGCCCTGCAACCAGGAAATGCTGTCGCCCTTGCAAGAGGCCAGTATTCTGCAAAGTTTGATGCTTGACGGCAGCGAGCGCGTGCTGGAGATCGGCACCGGAACCGGTTTCCTGACAACCATGCTGGCCATGCAGGCCAGTGAAGTTGTAAGTTGTGAAATTCATGAAGTACTGACCAAACAGGCTAAGGAAAACACCACCGCACACGGCATTAATAATGCCAAAATCATTCACATCAATGCCATGGATCCCGATGCCGTCACCGGCTGCGCCGAATTACAACAACCCTTTGATATCATCGTGCTGGCCGCTTCTGTGCCGGAGGTGCCATCCCACATTGAATCACTGTTGAAAGATGGTGGCCAGATGATGGTATTCCTTGGTAAAAACCCCGCCTTATCACTGACACACAGACTAAAAATCGGACAGACATGGCAGGAAACAGCTTTGTTTGAAACACTGCTGCAGGATATGGAAGGTATCCCGGAAAAACGCGAATTTGTA
>JAUZQI010000048.1 GCA_030951095.1 Mariprofundus sp.
AAACGATGCAATTGCCACTTAACCCAGCACCTGTTCGCCATGCGATGTAATATCCAGACCTTCGCGTTCTGCTTCTTCATCCACGCGGAGCCCGATAACCAGATCAATTACCTTCAGAATAATGAAGGTCACAACAGCACAGTAGGCAATAGTCGCGCCAATGGCCTTGAGCTGAACCATCACTTGACCACCCATACTCACACCCTCGGCCAGACCGGCACCGCCGAATGAAGAGGAAACAAATACGCCTGTCAGAATCGCGCCAACGATACCGCCGATTCCGTGTACGCCGAAGGCATCGAGTGAATCATCATAACCCAGTGCTTTCTTCATAAACGCAACCGCACAGAAGCACAAGACGCCAGCAGTAGCACCAATCGCCAGTGCGCCGATCGGACCGACAAAACCCGACGCAGGGGTAATGGCAACCAGACCTGCCACAGCGCCCGAACATGCACCCAGCAGACTGGCTTTTTTGAACACCATTTTTTCAGCCACGCACCATGCCAACACAGCCGTTGCAGTTGCAACCTGGGTCACCAGCAAAGCCATACCTGCAGTACCGTCTGCCGCCAGTTCCGAGCCGGCATTGAAACCAAACCAGCCAACCCACAGCAGCGCTGCGCCAATCATGGTCAACACCAGATTATGCGGCATCATCGGTTCTTTCGGATAACCAGTGCGTTTACCCAGCATGAGCGCACAAACCAGACCGGCAACACCGGCATTGATATGCACCACCGTACCGCCGGCGAAATCGAGCACACCATCATCAGCAAACAGACCGCCGCCCCATACCCAGTGGCAAATCGGTGCATACACAGCCAACACCCAAACGCCCGTGAACAGCATCACAGCAGAGAACTTCATACGCTCGGCAAATGCACCAATAATAAGCACTGGCGTAATGATCGCGAAAGTCATCTGGAAGGTAGCAAACACAGTTTCCGGAATGGTACCGGACAAGGTATCGTAACCCACGCCGGAGAAGAATGCTTTACCCAAGCCACCGATAAAGGCAGTCCCTTCACCAAAGGCCAGCGAATAACCCAGCACAACCCACAACACGCTCATCAGAGATGCAATGGCAATCGTCTGCATGCACATGGACAGCACATTCTTTTTGCGCACCATGCCGCCGTAGAACAGCGCCAGACCCGGCAGTGTCATCAACAATACCAGTGCGGTAGCTGTGATCATCCAGGCGGTATCGCCTGAATTCAAGGTTGGTGCTTCTTCAGCAAATGCCAATGCTGGCATCAATAGTGCTGCAGGAAGCATCAAACCGATTTTGGACATCATGTTTTTCATTCGTTCATCTCCCCTTATAATGCATCCGCATCGGTTTCACCGGTGCGAATACGGACAACTTTTTCAACTTCTGACACAAATATTTTACCGTCACCGACCTTGCCGGAACGTGCAGCTTCAACGATGGCATCCACCACCATATCAACCTGATCGGCTGCCACGACGACAGCAATTTCGGTTTTGGGTACGAAATCAACATTGTATTCCGCGCCGCGATACAACTCGGTATGGCCTTTCTGACGCCCGTGACCTCGCACTTCAGTCACAGTCAAACCGCTAATACCTGCTTCAATCAGTTTGTCTTTCACATCATCAAGTTTGAATGGCTTGATGATTGCTCGAATCATTTTCATACGTTCTTCCTCCTTATAATTGGTTGATAAATTTGGGAAAGAAAGGGCGGCTGAACCACCCTTTCTTTATTTCATATGTTGATTAAAAAGCCACATTCACGCCGAATACAGCGTTGAAATCCGACTGGGTCTGATAGATGTAGCGCTGGCCATCCAGTGCTGTTGAGACAACAGGAATGATGGCAGTAAGCGAAGGCGTAATCGTAAGACCTGAAATCTCGAAATCTCTGCTCGCACCCACTGTAACAACCTGAATGCCATCATTGATCACTCCGGACAATTCGGCTGCATTACGAGTAATATCATTATCGTAGAAGGCAAATGAAACCGTAGTGGACAGGTCATAATCCCCCAACGATGTGCTGGCACCAACGTCCAACCAGATATCACCCTGGATGTTCAGATTGTTTGCCGGCACACTTGCATCAGCAAAGGTGTAATAAACGGTAACAAAAGGTGAAATCATCGCATCATAAGAAATGCCGCCATATACCTCGGCAAAGTTTGCCGTGGAATCCCGCAGGTAGGTGTAATAGATGCCACCAACGGTATAACCAAAGTCACCGACACTACCTGAGTAATCCAGTGTCCAATCGAATTCAATTGCATCCTGGCCGGCAAACTGTGGTGCCGGTGATGCAAAGGTGTTGGAAGCCCATGCAGATGCACTTAAAGTACCCGGACCAATATCAGTACTGACGGATACATCCCCCTGAACGGCCGCCTTGTTCACGTTTTGAGGGGCACCGCGCCAGATGTACTGGTTGTATACGCCAATATCTCCGGCGACTGCCAGCCCTTCAGCCTGAGCTTCAACAGCAGCTGCGCTCATGCCCATCATTCCAGCCATCAGCATTCCCAATAATATTTTTTTCATATTTTCATCTCCTTAATAACTAAACATTGCCTATTTGTAGACATGCAATACATAAAGCATGTAATATGCCAGTATGCCAATTAATTTATTATTCAATAAAATCAGTAAGCTATAAAATAAACAAACCATCCCTAGTGTAAAATATGCCTATTATATAGGCTCTATAGCCTATATTTTTTGCACTATTCCTTGCCCGGATGTATAAAAAACAGCTATTGAGACATAAAAAAGAACTCTGAAAAATTGCCATGACTGACAATTCCATGGCAGGATATGGTAATATTTATAGCGAGGCAGGCATGAACGACTACGTAAGCAATCCGTTTGTGATAAAAGTGTGTTCGGTGAACCGAATAAATGGTCTGGATTTAATGCGTAAGTATCATCCTGACAGAATTCTGAAATGAATATCCGACTTCCGGTCGACCCGATGGCCGAAAAACTGACTGAAACGCTTGCTTGCGATATGACCGATGCCATTGGTGTGGACCATCAGGGGAAAATCACCATCTGGAATCAATCTGCCACAAAGATGTTCGGCTATTCCAGCAAACAGGCGATTGGCATGAGCCTTTACGAGCTCATTGTCCCCGATCACATGCATCAAAAAGCCCAAAAGGGATTTAAGGCCTTTGCAGCATCAGGCAAAGGCCCAATGATAGGAAAAACTACGGAGTGCATAGCCAAACGCAAAGATAACTCCAGATTCCCGGCAGAGGTATCTGTTTCCGGTTTTAAGCCAAAGGGTCACCACTGGCAGGCCGTTGCTGTCGTACGGGACATCAGCAAGCGCAAACAGATCGATGGCGTGTTTCAAGCAAACCAATGCATGATCGATCACTATTCAGATGAATCTTTCTGGATTGATCAAGATGGACATTTTGTGAATGTGAATAAAACAGTGTGCCGAAAACTGGGCTACACGCGAGATGCACTGCTCGGCATGACTATATTTGATATTGACCCCATATTCTCCCGCCACAGTTGGCCAAAACACTGGAAAAATCTAAAAAAACGGGGTTCATTCCATCTGGAGTCCGTTCATAAAACCAGTTCAGGTAAAACTTTCCCTGTAGATATCAGCATGAATTATATTTGTTTTGGAGACATAGAATATAATTTTGCTTTTGCAGTCGATATTACCGAGCGCAAACAGGCCGAGAGCGTGCTGGGCAAGGTAGAAGTGAAGTATCAAAAACTGGTTGATTCGGTGGCTGCTCTGCCCTGGACATACGATATCACACATGACCGCTTCACTTTTTTGGGAGAACAGATCAAGACCATGTTGGGTATTCGCCCCAACACCATATCCCATATGAAAGATTGGATGAAGCTCATTCATCCGGATGATCGAAAAATAACGGCCAAATTTGCTATCGAGGAAACAAAGGAAAGAAGTCACTACGAAGTAGAACACCGAATGAGATTGGCTGATGGCAGTTGGACATGGGTAAAAAATGTCATTTCGGTAGAGTTTGTACAGAATAAACCCGTAGGCCTTTCGGGCTTCATGTTCGACATTAACGAGAAAAAGAAAGTCCAGGAAGCACTGGAGGAAAGCCGTGAGCAATTAAAGGTAAGCCTGACCGACACTGTTATCGCTGTTTCCAGAGCAGTGGGAGCTCGAGACCCTTATACAGCCGGACACCAGCAGCGAGTATCGCAACTTTCCTGTGCTATTGCCCGAAAAATGAGACTGCACAAACAACAAATTGAAGGCTTGAGAATGGGGGCCGCCATCCATGATATTGGCAAAATTCATCTGCCGGCAGAAATTCTGGTTAAACCAATAAAATTAACTGATATCGAATATGCATTGGTCAAAAGCCATTCGCAGGTTGGCTATGATATCCTGAAAGACATTAGCTTCCCCTGGCCTGTGGCGGACATTGTCTATCAACACCATGAACGAATGGATGGAAGCGGTTATCCACTGGGACTCAAAGGCAATGCAATTTGTCTGGAGGCACGAATTGTGTCAGTGGCTGATGTGGTTGAGGCCATGAACAGCCATCGTCCCTATCGCGCAGCATTGGGCATGGATGCAGCATTACAGGAAATCGAAACACATCGCGGCCAGTGGTTTGACCCTGCCGCCGTAGATGCCTGTCTGGCCTTGTGCCGTGAAAAGGATTTTACCTTCGAATAAAAGTTGATGTTGCCCCAACAACCGGGGCTAATCAAAAAAGTGATCGGCACGATTTTGTGCCTGATCCATGGCCTGCTGTGCACTACTTAGCGCTTCATCAAGATTATCATCAGGAGATACGGAAACAACCTCGCCGAATACAAACACGCCGCGTGTAAACGGCTGCGGAATATAAAAGTGATCCCACGAATTGATACGCCAGTGGCGTTTGGTGGCATAGCAAACCGGAATAATAGGCAAGCCGCCTTTTATCGCCAGCTGAACCGTCCCTTTCTGCACTACTTCGCGTGGCCCCTTCGGACCATCGGGCGTAATCGCAAGATGCCTGTTCTCATCCTTCACTGCTCTGAGCATCTTCAACATGGCGCGAGCACCGCCACGGGTACTTGAACCACGAACAGTCTCAATGCCAAGTAAATGCATGGTATCAGCAATGAAACCTCCATCCCGATGCGATGAAATCAGCATATATCCGTGCCAAATGTCTCTGGATAGACGCGGGATCATCAACATTCTAGCATGCCAGAAAGCATACAGGTTTCTCTGAGGGTCATCCGGGTCAAATGGCCTCCCAGCAATCTGCCAACGAATTGTATTGACCAGAAACAGATAGATTAGCTTGATCAGATGCGGAACCAGCCAGATGATCAGACGATCTTTCATCACTTAGTTCTCTGCTTCAAGCATGGATTCCTGTATGTGGCTGTCAAACTGCAAATGATAAAGCTCAGCATACAAACCACCCTCAGCAAGCAAATCATCGTGCCTGCCCATCTGGATAATATGCCCCTGATCCAGCACTACGATCCGGTCTGCATGGCGAATGGTGGATAGTCGATGCGCAATCACAATTACTGTGCGCCCCTGCATCAATCGGTCAATGGCCCGCTGCACCAACCGTTCGGATTCTGTATCCAGCGCGCTGGTTGCTTCATCCAGAACCAGAATCGGTGCATCTTTTAACAAGGCTCTTGCCATCGACAAACGCTGGCGCTGACCGCCAGAGAGAATGACACCGCGTTCACCTATCATTGTATCGTAGCCCAGTGGCAACTTTTCAATAAATTCATGCGCATTGGCTGCCCTGGCCACCGCTTCAACCTTCTGCTGATCAATCTTTTCATGACCATAGGCAATATTATTGAGCACCGTATCATTGAACAGAATAATATCCTGCGTGACCAGCGCAATCTGACTGCGCAATGATGCCTGGGTAAGATCACGCACATCAATGCCATCAATCGTTACGCGGCCAGCTGTGGTATCCATAAAACGGGGCACCAGATTCACCAGCGATGTTTTTCCCGCCCCACTTCGTCCAACCAGCGCCACCACTTCTCCTGCAGCAACGGTAAAATTGATGTCACTGAGCACAGGTTTTTCTGTATTTGGGTATTGCAAACCAAGCTGCTCAAACATGATCACATTGGAAAATGGCGGAAGGCTGCGTGCCTGTTCCTGATCCCGCACGCTGACCTGTTCATCCAGCAGCTCAAAAATACGCTCACTGGCTGCTAATCCCTGCTGAATATCATTATTGGCCCGGGACAAACGTTTGACCGGTTCATAGAGCATGATTACCGCAGCCAGAAACGATACCAGCGTCCCCGGGGTTGTCTCCCCTGAAGCCACGCGTATGCCGCCATAGAGCAACACACCGGCAATACCGAACCCGGCCAGCAACTCCATAATCGGAAAAGACAACGCATTCACTCTGAATACCTTGAGCTGATGCGAGAAAAAATCGCCGGTTAACTTCCGGAAACGTCCGCGTTCATATTCGTCCATGCCAAACGCCTTGACCACGCGGATACCACCAACTGTTTCCTCCAGCAAACTGGTCAGGTCTCCCATTGCAGCTTGTCCATCCAGTGTAGCATGTCGCATTTTTCGCCCAAAACGGGCAATCGGATAAATCACCACAGGGAATACCAACATGGCAATCAGCGCCAGTAACCAGTCCTGTATAAACACCACGGCGAGCAGGAAAACAATGGATATGGCATCTCGCATCAATGCTGTCACCGCTGTGCTGACTGCCGCCTGAACCAGTGTCACATCGTAGGAAAGGCGTGCCAGCAATTCACCGGTTTTGCGGTGCGCAAAAAAATCCAGCGACTGCGATGTCAGCCGTTTATAAAGAAGGTTTCGCAAATCAAAAATTACCTTCTGGCCAATATAACCCATGGTATAAGCCTGCCCGAAATAGGCAGCGCCCTTAATCAGATAGAGCACAATCACTAGCATTGGAATGATATAAACCAGATCCCCGTTATTGCCAGACAGTGCTTCATCCAATACCGGCTTCAATATCCAGGCCATGGCCGCTGTACAGGCAGCCAGAATAATCATGCAAACGATGGCAATGCTTAATCGTCCTTTATAGGGGGTAAGAAATGCCAGCAGGCGTCGATATAAATGGGTTGATGAAGAGGGCATAGTCAAAATTATAACATATCAGACACAGATGCCACTGTGATCTGCCTGTCCCCATGTTGGGGAGACGGCTGGACATGTGTGTTGCCTGCTTGCTGCAAGCGACCCATTTTGCGGAAAAAATCGACACTGGCATTAAATAAAGCTGTCGCCAGTTGTTTCTGGTGTTTTTTGCTCTTTAGTTTTTTCTCGCGATCCGGATTGGAAATATAATCCAGCTCGACTAATACGCTGGGGATTTCCATTGCCCCCAGAACAAAAAAACGAGCCCGTCTGGGTATAGAATGTTTAATCGGCCCAACCTTTTTTAACCTGCCCAACACCTTTTCGGCAAGAATTTGCGAGCTGTTCAGGCTATCGCGTCGAAACATATCATCAAGGATACGGCTGACCAGTGGATCGTGTGTCTGTCCAGCAGCAACGCCACCGATTTGATCGGCTGCATTTTCCTTGGCCGCCAGAGCCTTGGCTGCTCTGCCCGGAGTGGCACCACGTTCAGACAGGGTATAGGCACTGGCACATTTTACTGAACTCTTGCGCACAGCATCGGCATGAATACTAATCATCATATCCGCATGCACCTTGCGAGCCAGATACACCCGCTTTCTCAATGGCACAAAATAGTCACCCTTACGAATCAGTACTGCCCGCATGCCAGGCTGGTTATTAATGATAGCCGCCAGTGTTTTTGCCACTGCCAGAGTTACCGTTTTTTCTTTCAACCTGTGTGGCCCGATAGCACCAGGATCTTCTCCGCCATGCCCTGCATCAACAGCAATAACAACATCCTGTTTATTCGAACCCTTTCTTGCACTAAGCGCAGTACTGGTTGTTTTTTCGTTGCGCATCAGATCGACAACAAGACGGTACGGCTTGCCATGCAACGGTTCGAGTAAAAATGAACGAGGCTGAATCTTTTCTTTGACATCAATAACGATGCGCAACGCCCCGTTTTTGGATTTGCCATGCCGAATGCCCTGAATAACCGGGTCTGGTAGTGGCAGTTTTTTCACATCGGCTTTCAGACTGGCCTTTTCCATATCGATAACAACACGTTCCGGCTTATGTAGCCGAAAAAGTTTATATGTCATTTTCTGATTCAGATCCAATACCAGGCGGGTATGATCCGGTGCTGTCCACAAACGAATATCGCGAACAACGGTAAGATTCGCAGCCAATGCCGTAGAGGAATACATCAGCAGTATCATCATGGCAGGCAGGTATGTGGATATTGTATATCGTAATTTCATTGCCCGCTTATACTCTCAATGACTACTGTCTTTGCAAGACCTGCACTTGTCCATCCACAGGAGCAAAGCTTGCACCGCTGATAAACTGATACCTAGATCCTGCAAGTGGTTGTGCGTGCAGAGTGTAAGGTGTTGGTTTACATGGCGTATTGAAAAAACACGGAATCACCTCATTGGTGATGAGAGGTTTTTCAATAGTTCAGGTGAATCAAGAAGTTGCGCTATGTATGTGCAAACACTTGCAGGATCTAGGTGATAAAACCATATCAACAAAATCGTGCGTTAACAGAGCCACTTGCAAAAGTCTGAGTGGATGAGTTGCAATCCCACTTCGAATGCCTTTTTGGAAGGGAATGAGGAGTATGGTGGTTCCATTCTCCGAAATTCCAGTTCGTAGTGCGCCGGAGTGGGGAAGTAAATCGCCGTTCACAACTTTTGCAAGTGGCTCAACAGTCTGTCACTTCACCCTGCCATATGTATCGTCGAAACGTTCAATATCATCTTCTCCAAGGTAATCGCCTACCTGAACCTCAATCAACTGCAAAGGCAGGCTGCCCCGATTTTCAAGACGATGCATTTCCCCGATCGGAATATATGCACTGCCATTTTTACCCACAGTTTTCACAAGATCCCCACAACTCACTGTGGCAGTTCCAGCCACGACGACCCAGTGCTCGGAACGGTGCTGATGCGACTGCAAACTAAGGCACCCACCCGGAATAACCTCAATACGCTTCAATTTATATCCTGCATTCTGATCTTCCAGTACCGTATAACTCCCCCATGGCCTGCGCACAGTAACATGTTCAAGGTGATAGTTTCCATGCCCCTCCTGTTTCAGCGAATCGACAAGTTCGCGAACTCGCTGGCTTTCACCAGCCTTGCATAACAGAATCGCATCCGGCGTTTCCACTGCAATGATATCTTCCATGCCAACTGCAGCGATCAGGTTCTTTTCGCTACGTAGCAGTGAGCCCTTACAATCAATGGCCAGTACATTACCACTGATCTCGTTACCGTTCTTATCCTGTTTGGCCATCTCATGCACAGCATCCCAACTACCTACATCCGACCAGCCAATATCTGCTACCACCAGAGATACAATTCCTGACTGTTCCATCACACCATAGTCAATCGAAATATTCGGCATTTGCCCAAAGGAATCGCGAACCACCTCCCGCCATGCCTCGCCGCCATTCCACCTGTTGCGCATATCTTTAAGCACAGACCACACATCCGGCAGGTATTTCTCTATTTCGCCCAATATGACAGAGGCTTTCCACACAAACATGCCCGAATTCCAGTAGTAATTACCATCATCGAGCATTTTCTGAGCAGTGGGAAAATCAGGTTTTTCAACAAAACGTAACACAGGATGAACATCATTTTCACCTGCCTCGGTCTGAATATATCCAAAACCGGTTTCAGGGCCGGTTGGAACAATACCGAAAGTGACAATACGCCCGGTTTCCGCAACTTGAACCGCTTTTTTCAGACACCGCTGAAAGGCTTTCTTTTTTCTTACAATATGATCAGCCGGCAGCACCACAATGACCGGATCTCCATCACAATCATCCTGTAACAGAGCTGCAGCAATCGCGATAGCCGGCGCAGTATTACGCCCGCAGGGCTCCAGTATTGTGTTCAGCCCATCCAGTTCGGAAAATGCTTCGCCTGTTGCATGTGATTCGCCGGTAACCACACAAATATCATCTTTTTCGATCATCGGACTTAAACGCCCGATCGTGGCACTCAGCATACTGTCCACACCATTGAGATTCAGAAACTGCTTGGGTAACTGCTGACGGGATAATGGCCACAGGCGACTACCCGATCCCCCTGCCAAAACCACTGCTTTCAATATGCTTCCCATTATAGCCCCCAAATTTTCTATTTAACGTGAAATTACAATGATTCTGTCCATGAAGGATATGTGTTCGATACTATGGAACGCTACACATTCAGGCGGCTACTCTGCTGCGTCCTCGGTTTGTTGCTTGAAGCGACGACTAACGTTGATCGTCACATACAACCAAAGCAGACATAAAGCGATATTGATACCAATCAACACCATCGTAGGTAAGGCCAATAGCGCAACAACGATAAAAATGACGCCACCCTGAATCAAATCCCCAAAACGGGTGAAAAACGTATTAATCGCCAGCATACCTTCATACCGGGAAAACTGATCCAGTGGCAAAAATAAAATTTGCTTGGTCGTATTGGCCACTGAATAATCGATACTGTTGTCTGCCATTTTCACAATGGCAAACCAGGCCAGCACAGGGAATGCCAGAACCGACAGATACATAGACAAGTTAATAACTGCCAGACTAATCAGGGCACCGCCGACACCAATGACTTTATACATCGGTCTGACCACAAAAGCCTGTAAAACCAGTGTCGCAATATTGACGTATAAATAAAATGTAGCATAAAATGCACCAATCTCACTACCACTTTTTTCACCTGTTACAAAATCGGCAAGAACATACTCACCTGTTGAATTAATCAGATTCAACAGCACAACCGACGCAGCAATCCAGCGAAGGTATGGCATATCCATCACCCGTTTTAACCCGCCCAGAAGATGTTTAATTGATTCCTCATCACTATTATCATGCTTTTTTCGTAGCGCATGGTCTGAGCCCGGAATAACTACGGTAACCAGGAGCATCACACAGGCAAGGAGCATCAATCCGTAGGTTCCCAGTTCCAGATAGAGAAATTTGGCTATCATGGCACCAATCATGGCACCCAGAGATCCACCAATAGCGATGTACGAGGTCAGTTTCTTTCCTTTTTCAACGCAATGATAATCGCTGACCATGGTCCAGAACTGCGATATCTGCACCACCGAAAAAATACCCAGCCAGATAAAGAATGGAACACCGATTTCCGTTCCAGATGAACCCATGCTGTAAAATATCATGAGGTTGAAAACAAGAAAAACTGTCACAAACTGGAATAGCTGGTCACCCCGGTATTTCCTGATCAGCGAACTATAGAAAGGAATCATGACCAGCAACAATGCAGCCTGGCCAGCCAGTGCATAACTACGTAACTCAGCACTACCATGCTCAAGAATGAGAGATTCTCGAACCGGCTTCAATAAGTAGTAAGCAAGCAGAATGAGGAATAGTCTGGCAGCAAAACGCAACGTTGCCTTGCCTTCAAGACTGTTCATATCCAACCATATATTTTCTATAAAGCCGTTAAGTCGCATCACAACAGAGATATTCCCACCTTTAGAGCTATAATGAAAGGACTATATTTTCCTGCCTGTTACCTTCTAAAGAAAAAACAGGGTTTCGTCTGAAATGTCCTTTTTCTGTGAATAAAGAGCCACTTGAAAAAGTCTGAGTGGATGAGTTGCAATCCCACTTCGAGTGCATTTTTGGAATGGAATGAGGAGCATGGTGGTGCCATTCTCCGAAATTCCAGTTCAACAATGCGCCGGAGTGGGGAGGTAAATCGCCGTTCGCGACTTTTGCAAGTGGCTCTAAAGAAAATTTAAAAAGTATGCTATTTCAGTCTGATTCGCTTATTAATTTCACCCAACAGCAGGGGCAAAAGGCAATCAAAGCATGATTGTCTTTTAGCTCACCTCTTTTGTTGTTGCACTATTTACTGACCGGAACGCTCCACAATCGTGATTCCGGGGATGTACAAGCAATGAAACGGTAAATCCTTCCGGCGTCCAACTGAAAGTTCCTCACAGTTAATGTGTTGGATTTCATGTTCACTTCTGTTCGCACCGGCTTCCATGTTTTTCCAGTATGCACCCACAAATTGACTGCATGCTCATTTTTTATGCCGCCCAATTCATTCTTTTGTGAATGTTCATCAAAATATTCAAGACTCACATCAGCTTTGACATTGAGAGAAGGAACCCTTGTGAACAGCATCCATGATCTCTGAATACACTGTTCAGGGTTGGCGCCTTCAAATACGTACATCGGGGGTTTGAATCCTTCCGCTTCGGCCTGAAAATCGGCAATGGCGAACTTCGATTTAAAATCAAGCCGTGTCAAAAAATAACCAAACCCCGGGTCATACACGATCAGCGAGTGTCTGGGATATGCAGTTGCAGCCCTGCCGGTAAATGGTTTCTCAAGCAATTTTGCCATGAATTCATGTTCATCCAGGCCTTTTTTGGGTTCCCCAACCGGCTCGACTATGCGCTGAGCCTCAGCATGCAATGCTGGATCCTCAGTTTCAAGGCTGGCGACATCTTCCGGATAAATGTCCTTACCTTTGGTATAGGCCACGTATTCCTTCATTTGCAGGGTATTTTTATACTTCCATTCAAATGTGCCAAACAGGTTGGATTCAAGATAAAACGGCCGTGCAATGCCAAAGTGAGCAACTGCATCATATTGCTCAATAAATGATTGGGGCGAACGCTTACCATATTTCTGTCTCACCTGGCCTGCCTCAAGCGCCCTGGCCAAATTTTGAACACGAGCATTCATCACAGTGGGTGAGAACCAGCCAAAGGTCTTTTCCGAGCCGTTTTTTTCTTTTCCGATTAGATGTTTCAGTCGTGTATAAAATTTTTCTTTCAGCTGCTTATTCATCATCGCCTTGGCTTTCAGCGGATTGAAAACACCCAGGTCAGGTGTATAGTAATACTGGAAGCGATCATTAAATATCGTCTCGGGAAATTTAACGAATGGATCAAAGGTTTGACCGAATGTAAGGTCATAATCCCACGGAATCACTTTCCATTTGCCGGTTTTAGCTGACCTGATCAAAAAATAGTTTTTGTTATAGGTATCACCCTGACTGACCAGCGTGTTGGCTGTAAGCCAGTTGGTCAGTGAGTCATCTTCAAAGTTCTCAGCAATAAACTGATCGAATTTATCAACCGGCGTTTGCTTGATTTTTTTGGCCAGCGCTTTAAGACTGGAATAATCACTATTTCCCGGCGACAGTTTCATCCAGCAATG
>JAUZQI010000049.1 GCA_030951095.1 Mariprofundus sp.
CGACATCCTGATGCCAAATTTCTGCATGATGCGGCTGATGTGGGTGCATTGTCAGCGATGCAACGTTGCATGATTCACGAGTCGCTGCGCATGCTGAAGCCGGGTGGCAATATGACGTATGCGGTTTGTTCCATTCACCCGCAGGAAAATGAACAGGTATTGACAGGTCTGGATGGCGTGTCAGCTGCGCAACGGCTATTTCCAGGGCTGGATCACGATGGTTTTTTCCATGCTACCGTAAAAGTCAGGTAATACCTGGCTAACACAATATCAAATTATTAAAACCTGATTTCTATCAATAATTGTTCCATAAAAGACTTCTTGTAAACTTAGGAGCCACTTGCAAAATCCAATGGCAGAATCTTCACACTCTCTGGCTACAGGGGCTGTGGTGTTGATGTGATCATGGCCGGGCAATCGTGTATGCGCTTTCAGCTTTTCTCCAGGGCAAGCGCGGCGAAGGCGGCGATGCCGGAGCGCATGGATGTTTCGTTAATATCAAAGCACGGGTGATGCAACGGGAAGCGGGTGTCAGGGCCGCTGCCGGTACCGAGGCGGAATAGGCAGCCGGGGATATCGTGCAGGAATTCGGCAAAATCTTCACCGCCCATTGATGCTTCATTGATCTCAATAAGATTTATGTCAGGCGTTATTTCATTAAATATATTATGAGCTTGCTTCAATAACTTCGAGTCATTAGTGAGCACAGGCGTGGCCTGTCTGAGGGTGAACTGAGCCGTGGCACCCCAGGCTTCCGCTGTTTGCCGAATGATTTGATTCATGCGGGCGCGGATCTCTTCATGAACTTCAGGATGCAGGCTGCGAAAGGTGCCCGAAAAGGTGATATGATCAGGAATGACATTGCCGGCATGGCCACCATGAATCTGGCCAATGGTCAGCACTGCAGGGTGCAGGGGATTGACCCTGCGCCCGACAATCTGATGCAGTGCCTGAATGATATGGGTGGCGACCAGCACCACATCAATGCATTCGTGAGGGCGTGCGGCATGACCGCCACGACCCTGAATTTTGACATCGAACATATCAGCCGCGGCGCACATCGGGCCTTCTCGCAAGCCAATTGATCCGGCCGGCAGGTAGGGATATACGTGTAGCGCGTATATTTGTTCCGGTTTGATATCCTTAAACAGGTGGTCGCGCAGCATGGCTGAAGCGCCCTGGCAGGTCTCTTCGGCCGGCTGGAAAATAAAGGCGATATTATAATTCAGTGTGTTTTTTAAACGGCAAAGCACCTGTACAAGGCCGAGCAGCATGGCTGTGTGCGCATCATGCCCGCAACTGTGTGAAACTCCATTTGTGCGCGAGGCATAAGGACGCTGTTTGGCATCGGTAATGGGCAGTGCATCCATATCGGCGCGAAAAGCCAGCCACGGGTTGCTGTCGTTCGTATTCAGGCAGGCTAATATGCCATATCCGCCAATGCCCTGACGCACTTCCAGTCCCAGTTCCCGACATTTCTCTGCCACCAGTTTTGCAGTCTGCTGTTCCTGCCCGGAAAGTTCCGGTTGTTGATGCAGCAGGCGGCGAATTTTCACCACTTCCGGCATTACGGCATCGACTGCTTCTGCCAGTTGTTCTGTTAACTGGCCGGTTTCCAGCGATACGGTGGCGGATTTTTCGGCATTTACCCGTTCACGGCTCATTTTCTCCATCCGTCCTGTTGGCGCATTGTTTTCACCATCTGTGCAAAACCTTCTGAACGATCATACAGGTTGCGCTGCATTTCCGCACCACCACCGTATTGACGCCAGTGCGGGATACGGGCAGCAACGATGGATAGCTCATCTGTATCGGCTCCGTGTGCGGCAAGTTCATCTACCCGTTTTTCAAGCCAGTCCAGCACAGGGATCAGTTCTTCGGTGAACGGATCAATCATGGTGGCATGCATGCCGTAGCGACAGGCACGCCAGCGGTTTTCACGAATTAACGAGGGATGTACCTGTGGAATTTCCTGTGGGTTTATTGCGGCTATGGCTTCGGCTCGTACATAGGCAATGTAGGCCGCCGCATCGTCAAATGTGCCGGGCATGTCGCCGATACGGATTTCGAGCGTACCGAAATCCGGATGTGGACGCATTTCCCACCAGATATCACGCACCGAATCAATACTGTCGGTTGCCATCAGACTGATCGTACAATGCTCAAAATCCTGCCAGTCGGAAAAATAGAAGGGCATGCCACCCTGACTCAATCCTTCAAAAATTTTGATGCGGCTAGCCATCAGACCGGTTTTTTCACCATGCCAGAATGGTGAATTGGCCGAAATAGCCAGAAAAACCGGCATGATCGGTAACAGGTGATTCATAGCTCGGATGCATGCATCACCATCGGGCATGCCGATATGGGTGTGAATACCACAGATATTAAAACGACGTGCCACCCAGCACAGACGCTTGAGCAGTCGGGCATAACGTGGGTCATCGCTGACCTGCTGGTCACGCCAGTGTGAAAACGGATGCGTGGCGGAACTGAGCAAGGCGGTATTTTTGTGCTGCAATATTGCATCGGTCTGTCCATACAACTGTTG
>JAUZQI010000005.1 GCA_030951095.1 Mariprofundus sp.
CCACCCATGATTACCGTAACGCCGCGCTTTTTATATTCCGCAGCAATTTCGTAGGCCCGCTTGGAAAAACGGGTCCACACCGTAATCGCCGCCACATCGCACGGCGCATCGAAATCAACCGGTGTTAAACGCTCATCATATACTTGAACCTGCCACTCTTTCGGCGTCAGCGCAGCCAGGTAGGGTAACGACAAGCCCATCAAACGACGTTTTCCGGTCTGAAACAATTGCTCGCTTGCTGTATAGGTCGTAGGCTGAATAATATGAAGATGCATATGCGAAAAGTGTCATATAAATATAAACTTTGCGACTATCAATTATGATAAAATGGTTGGTATATTCTCTAGTCGGCTTTCTTGCCGCGCTCATAGTGTCTCCGTCAGCATGGACTATGCCTGATTATGATGCCGAACTACTTGCGATTCAGCAAACATGGGCCGAGATCAAATACCGCACGCCCAAAGCAGATCGGCAGGATGCATTTGCATCATTGTTAAGCAAATCTGAAGCATTGCAACATATGTATCCCGATAAAGCCGATGCCATCCTCTGGTCAGCAGTGGTGTTATACAACTACGCCGGAGAAGTGCGGGGAATCAAGGCGCTGGGCATGGTCAAACAATCTTTCCGCATGTTGCACAAAGCAAAAGAAATAAATCCGGCAGCAGCAAATGGCCTGATTCATACTACTTTAGGTCAACTCTATTACAAAGTGCCGGGCTGGCCTGTCGCCTTTGGTGATGATGCCAAGGCACAACAATATTTACGTAAAGGCATCGAACTCAATCCCGAGGGGCTAGATGCCAACTATTTCATGGGAGATTATCTATTGCGGAAGAAACAATTCCATCAGGCAGCCATTCACCTGCGCCGGGCCATTCATGCTCCGCCCAGGCCACAACGAACCATCGCTGATGCAGGTCGTAAATCAGATGCTCTGAAATTGCTTCAACAAGTTGAAGGAAAAATTTAAGCCGGTGGTTTTTCGCGCACCATAATGCCGATTAACAATAGCGCGTAGATCGGTGCGCCAATGGCTGTCATGACCAGAAACCAGTGCGTTTGATCCAGTAATGCCAACGCCAGCACCAGGTAAATAAAGTCGCGCCGCGATAACATATCGGCAATGCGTACCACAGCTGATTTATTTTCCGAAGTCGAAACCGATGTATATAGTGGCCCGGCTTTTTTTGCTTGATACATCGTGTGCGAATAGACCAGACTGGCCGACATTGCAGTACCGACAACGGCCAGTACTGCACAAATACCCGGCCACAGTAAATCTGGACTCCTCGCGGCCCAACCCATGCCCATGGCTGCAAATACAGCAACATGAACGATATTATCCGACCAAAAATCAAGGATACCGCCAAGCCGACTTTCCATGAATTTCAGCCGGGCAAGTTCTCCGTCACAACCGTCCAGAATAGAGTGCAACAGAAACAGCACCGCTCCCCCAATCTGCATACCGTATTCGGGAGACAGGAAAAATGCCGCCCCCATCAATCCGAGCATCATACTGACCCAGGTCATATGATTGGGCGTCACGGATGTGTGCATCAGTCGCTGGGTCACAGCCAGCGAAATCTTGCGATTGATATGTAGTGCCATCCAGCCTTCCGTGACTTTGACCAGCCCGGACAACAGCATATTTTCCGCTCGGAGACAATCATCAGCATGGCGAATGGAAATACCGGCCTGCTCATGAGGAGATTTCTGTGACAATGCCTGTTCATCCATTTTAGTCAGGGCTTCCACCAACTGCGCAAAACAGTTCGCCTGTGGCAATTGGTGCAGCAAAACAGCAGATCGCTCTAAGCCAAGCAGCATGGCCTGTTCACCTGGCCACAAAAACAGCTCACCCGGCTCGATCTGCTTTTGCCCAAGATTCATAAAGAAATCCCGATTCGGCAGGCAATTCGGCTCCAACAGTAGTATCGGGGCGTTACATGCCTGCACAACATCCATCATAGTACATGCTATTAGCTGGCTCCCCGTACCCGCCAACGCCTCTCCAAGCTGCGCATCTCCTGTAGAAGACACCACTAATGGATTGCCCAAACCGGCTTTTGTGACCATCATGGCCACGCGTCGAATCAGAGGCAGACCGGCAACATCGGTCAGACACGATTGCAGCTCACTGGTTTTATCCAATACGGGAATCAGGATAGTCGGAGATCCGCAATGGGCTGTTTTCTGCATGAACTCAGGCTGCAAATTGCCATGCCCGGTGTCAAAACAAATATGAGCCTCAGGAATGGATTTAACAGTTACATTGCTTGCGGTAATGTTTTTGATCGGCAAACTACAAACCGGCTGTGGAAATCAACCCACGCATCAGCCCACAAGGAGACCACGGCACGTGAAACCCATTAAAATCGCTATCACAGGCATTGGAAACTGCGCCAGCTCCCTGATTCAGGGTATTCATTACTACCGCGATAAAGGCCCGGAGGATGCTATTGGCCTAATGCATTGGGAAATCGGCGGTTTCTCCCCCTGCGATATTGAAGTTGTTGCTGCATTTGATATCGACAAACGCAAAGTTGGTCAAGATGTGCATACGGCTATCTTCGCCAAACCCAACTGCACTACCGTATTTTGTGCCGACATTCCTTCTTCCGGGGTCACTGTGTGCATGGGTAAAATTATGGACGGGATCGCTGATCACATGGCCGCATATGATGAGGATTCCACTTTCATTGCTGCCGATGTACCAGAACCGGATGAGGACGAGGTGATAAACGCTATCATGGAATCCGGAGCGGAAGTGCTGGTCAATTATCTTCCGGTCGGTTCTGAACAAGCCGTTCGTTTTTACGCCGGCTGCGCACTGAAGGCAGGTGTGGCCTATATCAATAATATGCCGGTATTCATTGCCAGTAACCCTGAATGGGCTCAGAAATTCGCTGACAGGAATATTCCAATTATCGGCGATGATATCAAATCGCAGCTGGGGGCAACCATCACCCACCGGATGTTGACCGATCTGTTCAGGAAACGCGGAGTCAAACTGGAGCGAACTTACCAGCTCAATACCGGCGGCAATACCGACTTTCTCAATATGCTCAGTCGCAAACGTCTGGCTTCGAAAAAAATATCTAAAACCGAGGCGGTGCAATCGGTGGCGGAAACGCGTTTGCAGGACAAGAATATCCATATCGGCCCCAGTGATTATGTGCCATGGCAAAAAGACAATAAAGTCTGTTTCCTGCGCATGGAAGGGAAACTGTTTGGTGATGTGCCGATGCATATTGAAATGCGGCTTTCTGTGGAAGACTCACCTAATTCGGCAGGCGTCGCCATTGACAGCATTCGCTGTGCCAAACTGGCACTGGATCGCGGCATAGGCGGTGTTCTGGAAGCCCCATCCGCCTATTTCTGCAAACACCCCTCCCAACAGTTTACCGATGATGAGGCTTTTCAGAATCTGGAACGTTTCATCCATGGAGAAACGTCATGAAGTGCCTGATTATTGCGGCAGGGAAAGGTAGGCGCTTGCAAAAAAAGGGCCAGTGCAAACCGCTTATCCCCCTGTTTGGCGTTGCCCTGATCGAGCGCACAATTGAATCCGCACTTGAGGCAGGGGCAGATGATTTCTATGTAGTCACCGGTCATCATCATGAGCGCGTTGACGCCTTTCTGAAACGCCTGAGCAACCGACTGAATATCCCCATTCAAACAGTCTTCAATGAAAAGTGGCAGAATACAGATAACGGAATCTCGGTATTGCGTGCGATGGACCACCTGCATGAACCCTTCCTGCTGCTAATGACAGATCATGTATTCGACCCGGGCATAGCCCGCGATCTGATCCAGGCTGCCGAAAATCAAGATGGCCTTACTCTCGCCGTGGACAGTCAACTGGATAACCCGCTGGTCGACCTTGATGATGTTACCCGCGTCTGTATCGAACAGGGACGCATTGTCGCGATTGGTAAAAATTTAGAGCATTTCAATGCCTATGATACAGGCATCTTCCTGTGTACCGCGAGCATATTTGATGCACTGACACAGGCTTCTCTCGCAACCGGTAACACCGGCCTGTCCAGCGGTGTTGAGTTACTTGCCGCTACAGGCCAGGCACATACGTTTGATATCGATGGCCGTTTCTGGATTGACGTGGATGATCCGATCACCTTCTGGCGTGCCGAAAATGCGCTACTCACCCGATTCCAGCAAAAACCGGAGGATGTTCCAGCATAAACGGCGCACTACTCCGTTACAGGCCATAAAAAAAGCGCTTCCGAAGAACCGCTTTTCCTACATCAACCACGTTGATTTTTACAATTTGTCTGCTTCGTTTGCCAGATAAGACGCGACGCCATCAGCATCGGCAACCATTCCCTTATCACCCTTATTCCAGCCGGCCGGACATACTTCGCCGTGCTCTTCATGGAATTGCAGCGCATCAATCATGCGCAGCATTTCGTCGATATTGCGGCCCAGCGGCAAATGATTGACCACCTGATGCATCACTGTGCCATTCTTGTCCATCAAGAAAGAGCCACGAAATGCTACGCCGGCATCAGCGAATTCCACATCATACGCCTGGCATATTTCATGTTTGACATCAGCCACCAACGGATAGGCCACTTCTCCGATACCACCGGCATTCACAGCAGTATTACGCCATGCCGAATGGGTGAACTGGGAATCAATGGAACAACCAATCACCTGCACGCCGCGATCTTCGAATTCCTTGATTCGATGATCAAAGGCAATCAGTTCGGACGGACATACAAACGTGAAGTCCAGCGGATAAAAGAATAATACAACATATTTACCATTGTAATCGGACAACGAAAAACTTTCGTTAATCGAACCATCAGCCATCACAGCGGCAGCGGTAAAATCGGGGGCCTGTTTGCCAACCAGTACACTCATAATAACTCTCCTTGAAATTGATGCGATCAGAAATCGGAGGGAAATCTTATGCCAATCATCCGGCATGCACCACCCTACTGTTTATCGGGCTTATCCTTGATGTGAACATCACTATCTTTCGGTGCCGTGAATTCGATAAAAATATGTCTGGTTTCCGGTGCAATCCGACTGACATCATCTTCCAGCGATGTTCGAATATCATCCAGCTTATGCATAAAACGAATCGCACGACTGATTTCCTCCTGCGTCATATCGGCAAAAATAGCCTCTTCACGCAGTTCGACTTCGGCCATTAGCAGGGTGTCTTCAGGAGAAAGTACGATGCTGTTGATACGTTGCACAGACTGTACATGATCATCGGCCTGCCAGAGCCGGGCGGTAATTTCATCGACTTCTTCATTAGAATGATTGAGCAGATATTTGCGATTGGTCGCAGCCAGAAAAAATGCCAGCCCACCCATCAACAAGCCAATACAGATTGCAGCAATACCATCGAACAACGCAGAGCCTGTATATGCGGCAAGCCCTATGCCGATCAGTGCGATGAGCAAACCGAATATAGCGGCTGAATCTTCAATCAGTACAGCCAGCGTAGTCGGATCCCGTGTTTCTACCAGATAGACCCTGAAGGTTTTTCCTGCCTGCCGGCACTGATGCCTGAATTCAATCAGCGCAACTACAAACGAATATCCTTCCATCACAAAAGCAAAACCCAAAATGAAAAATGGAATCCATGAAAATTCAGGTGTGTGTTCATGCCTGAGCTGTTCCAGTGCGTGCATGACTGTATAAACGCAGCCGAGAAAGAAAATAGTGACCGCAGAAATAAGGTTCCAGAAATATCGTTCCTGACCGTAACCGAACTGGTGTTCTTCATCCGCCTGGCGGGCAGAGCGTCTTAAACCAAGCAGCAGAAGCCCCTGATTGGCAGTGTCTGCCAGCGAATGTACCGCTTCGGCCAGCAGTGCACTGGAACCCGAAAAAGAAAAACCGATAAATTTGGCAACCGTGACCATGGCATTGCTGGCAACTGCAGTGAGTACTGCTTTGGTTGAGCCGTGTGACATGAAATCTCCCCTTGTCTCGCATTTTATGTGAACAGGTTCTAAACTGCCAGCATGTGGTCTTATCAACATCCGGGCTTTACCGTCCACCAGTTACCGGCTTTACGGGATAATTATATCTACCTCATTGAGGCTGACTCAAATAACACCCTGATTGCAGTTGACCCTGCTGAAGCGGTTTCAGTGCATCAAGCATGCCGGCATATGGGTAAACCGCTGACTCATATTTTCAATACCCACCATCACTGGGATCATACCGATGGGAATCTATCATTGAAGAAAGATTTCGGCTGCCTGATTGTTGGCGCAGAAGGCGATGCCGCGCGCATTCCAGGCATTGATATCACGGTGACGGAAGCCTCACCACCGGCGCTTGCGGGGCTGGATATTTCGGTTCTGGATGTCCCCGGACATACCAACGGCCATATCGCCTATATCATCAATGATGCGCTGTTTTGTGGCGACACCCTGTTCGGAGCCGGTTGCGGAAGATTGTTTGAAGGTACTGCGGCACAGATGTGGAACAGTCTGAACAAAATCGCAGAACTGGATGGCAACACAAAGATTTATTGCGCCCATGAATATACGTTAGCCAATCTGGCTTATGCCAGTGCCATTGATGCAAACAACCCGGCTCTGACCGCACGCATCGTTGCCGACAAAAACCGCAGGAAACAGGATCAACCAACGATTCCATCATCCATCGACATGGAAAAAGCAACCAATCCGTTTTTGCGTCCACTTGATTCTTATTTTTGTCGGAACTATGCAGCCGCGCACAACATCAGTTCTGAACCGCTTTCAATATTCAGTGATATCAGGAGCAGAAAAGACCGATGGTGATGGCATTTCCAGCCTGTTTGTGGTGAAACCTATTTGTGCCGAAGAATAAGTGATTGCTTTGAAATGATCGCCTCCAGATCTTTGACCTGACTACTTTTACCTGTATCAAATTGCACAGCAATGCCCTCCCCTGTCTTGCGCACAACCGTGCCACTGAGTCGAACCGGGTTTGGTGCAGAGATAAATATCAATGCCAGCTTTATCTGCATGCCCACCTCAAGCTCGGCTGACGTCGCAATAAATGCCCCCGTGCCACTGACATCTCTGGCTTTCCCATAATGCACGCCTTTTCGGGACGTGAAACTCACTGCTTCAGTATACGTTTCACGCGGCGCATAGCGGACATCCGGGCCCCAGCCGGAGATCAGCTCAAGCAGCTGTTGCCTCTGCTCTTCCGGCAAGTCAGCAGCTAGTGCAGTAATTTTCCCTATGAGATCATCATTGGCGGTTTTCATATGCGGGTAGTCTAGCAATACACCTTGAACATCCCAACCTTTCGCAAGCGCCATATCATAATTGGCCTGTAATCCGAGCCACGTGCAACAGTCCCAGCTATATTGAGATACATCAGATATCACAGATGCTGTAAACAAACTAGCGGCAAAGCTGAAAATTCGCCATTGATTCGCTGGTGAATATCCTCACCAAGTCAGGGTATGAAGTAACGCTACGGATTGCATGAGATAGTTAAGGAAGTGCTGATTAAATCTGGTTTGATCAGCGCTTCCTTAAGGAATTATGATACCCACCTTACCCAAATATCCGATTAAAATACCGGAAAAACGTTATACATTCACAATATTGGTATCATACCGATTATCCATCACCGGGATGAAATTCCTGTTGATACCTCTGCACATAAACCAATTTAGCATCAACCACTTTCCAAGTCGTTTTTTTACACCGGAACTCTGGGATTCAATGCTATGTTCGTTGCAATTTTTGTTGTTTGTTAGCGGATTCTGGATACTCTGTTCAGAATCAGGCGGAGCGATGATGGCGTGTTGCTACTGTTTCTGTTTTTAACTGGCCACAGGCGGCTGATATTTCACGGCCCCTGGATTCACGCACGACTACCACCTTATCGGCTTTGACAAGCACTGCGCGGAATGCAGACACAATGTCATCACCTGGGCGCTCAAATTCAGTGCCGTCAAACGGATTGAACGGCAGCAGATTTACCGTGCAATCTAGTCCATCCAGCAGCTCACACAAACGAGTTGCATCATCTGGGCTATCATTGATACCGGCCAGCATGACGTATTCAATGAGCACACGCTTGTTGCCCCTTGCGGCAATATAATCACGCACGGTCTGCATCAGCATTGCAATTGGATATTTGCGATTGATCGGCATGATGCGATTGCGCACTTCATCTGTGGTGGCATTGAGCGATACGGCCAGATTGCACGGCAATTCATCTTCGATCATGCGATACATAGCAGGCACCAATCCCGAGGTGGAAAGCGTGACACGGTTGGGCGAGAAGGCCATACCCTTCGGATCGGTAACGATACGAACAAAATGTGCTACTTCATTGTAATTGTGCAGCGGCTCGCCCATGCCCATCAACACCAGATTGCGTACCTTGCGCCCGCTGATCCGTTGACCGGCGAATACTTCAGCTGCCATTTCTGCGGCCGTCAGGTTGCGTGTTAAACCCGCTGTGGCGGTCAGGCAAAATGTACAGCCAACAGCACAACCCACCTGAGAGGAAATACACTGGGTCAACCTGCCGGATGCCTGAATCAGCACCGTCTCCACTTCTTTGCCATCCGGCATTTTCAACAGTAGTTTTTGAGTGCCGTCTGCGGCCTGCTGGCTGGCCGTACAATCCGGCTCAAATATACAGGTGTGCTCAGCCAGATAGTTGCGCAGCACGTTCGGCAATTCGGTAATGGCATCGATATCAGGATTATAACGACGAAAAATCGAGGCCATCAGGTGGTCTGCATGTACCGGTTTGGCTCCGGCCAGATGGCAGAGTTCAACCAGTTGATCGTATGTCAGTCCGTTCAGTGTTGTTTTTCTCATAGGGCTCACAGGAATAAAAAAAGCGCATGTGTGGTCAGCCACACATGCGCTTGATCATAATCTGATCGAAAGCGATTACAGACCGTATTTGGCCCTGTTCTCCGCGACTTCTTCCGCAGAAGGAGGCTCGTGATCGGTGACTTCAGCCAGCTCAAATGCATCACGATCGGTATCGGACAACTCGTTCAATTCAATATCGGACTCGAATATTTCCGGCACATCTTCTTCGGGATAAATAGCTTCCCACGGACATTCCGGTTCGCACACGGCACAGTCAATACACTCTTCCGGAGAAATATAAAGCATATTTGGCGTGTCTTCAGAAACGCCCTTGGGCTGATAAAAACAGTCCACCGGACAAACGGCAACACAAGCCGTATCTACACAATCTTTACACAACTGGGTGACAACAAATGCCATGCGTCTTTACCTCACATTCGAAATTGGCCGCGCAAGCTAGCAAGCGCAATCAATGATTGCCACCACCAGAGAAGGCCATACTTACCGGTGCCGGCTCATTCCGGCTGACTTCCTGCTCCTGCTCATTCAAACGGGCAATCAGGCTTGAAGCAGGTTTCTTCTGTCGCCATTCGTACACGGTAATAAATGCCATCACCTGCTGCACATATCGGCGTGTTTCATTGAACGGGATAGCTTCCACCCATGCTTCAGGGGCATCAAAAGAAGAACGGGAAAGCCAGAGTGAGACCCGATGCGGCCCGGCATTATAGGCGGCCGACGCAAGTGCCAGATTTCCAAAACGTGCTTTTTGTTCGGCCAGATAGCTCGCACCCAGACGGATGTTAACTTCAGGTGAAAACAATTGAGGGGGGGCTTTCCCCAAACCCAGTTTGCGAGCAACGCCCCGAGCTGTTTTCGGCATCAACTGCATCAGCCCCTTAGCGCCAACATAGGAAACTGCCTGCTGGTTGAAAGCAGATTCCTGGCGGATAATACTCCAGATAGAGGATGGCATCAGCCCGGTTTCCTGTGCAGCTTTCATCACCGGTTTTTCGAAAGCAACTGGAAAACGATCAGGCAAGGCATTGAGCCGATGCGCCCTGAATGCACCGTGGATCACCTGATCATACCAATGCCAGCGTGACGCCAGAACGGCTGCCGCCCGCCATTGCCGACTGCTGGATTTTGCCAATGCCGAATGCCACTCTCTGGCTGCCTTATTCCTCTTGTCCATCTGTAACCATTCAAAAGCACGGCGCACGGCAGGCATCCGTTCAATTTCCGCAATGGCATCATCAGAAGCGGTGATTTCTGTCGCATTCAAATGAAAGGGTTGGCCAAGACGTTCGGCACTTAAAAAACTGTAATAACCTCGCGCACCGGCCAGTTGAGCAAGCAATGTTTTAGCCTGCTCCTCATAACCGATGGCAGCCAGTGCATATGCCTTCCAGTAAATCCATCGGCTTTGCTGCTGTTCTGAAGCAGGCATCGCAACAATAGCGGTAAAAACCTTGATCCAGTTTTGATGCAGCAAATACAATCTGACCTGCCATGCTCTGGTATCTTCATTGCGATACGATGCAGGCAATTCACCCAGCCAGTCCGCTGCAATGACCTGGTGTTGCCGGGCCGCCCTAAGCGCTGTGTAGCGCTCCAACCCGGTAAAGAAAGCCTTGTTGATGTGCCGCGTTTTTGCTTGCAACTTGCGCAAAAGATTCCATGCGACCACTGCATCTTTTCTCGAAAGCCGTTTAATTCCGTCAGCGATGATTAAAGCACCTGTCATTCCTGATATGGAAGGGTTCCATTGCAGCAATGCTTTTTCCGGGTGTTTCTGAACCAGTCTCCAATATGCCAGAGCCTGTTTTTGTGATTCCGGAAATGATTTAGAGAGCGATCGAATCTCTTTCCATCTGCCCCGATAGGCCAATTTTTCTATCCGCAGCCATGTTTCGGCCACGGTTGGATGCCCCTGTTTGAGCCAGGCTAGATGCAGCGGTTCGGAGAAGCCGGAGATTTCACGATTCTGCTGCCACCGCTCGGAAAATTGTTGCATGGCTTTTTCTTTATGCCCCGTATACCAAGCGGTTACCATGGCCGTTTCAGGCAATCGTTTGGCCAGTGCAGGGAATCGGATAAATATGCTGCTTAGCTGCGACCACTGACTCCGCTTCGCCAGCTCATTGATCCAGGCTTTGCGCAAATCCCGGCTTTCAGGTATGTCTGCCTGTTGAAGCAGTGTATTCTCCACCAGAGTATCATTGCCCTGTTTCATGGAGATTCGTGCATGCCAGATATCGAGATAGGGTGTAAGAGGATAATCTGCCAGTTTACTCTTCAGATTGTTGAAACGGCTCATATCATGTTTATTCAGGGCAACACGAGCCTGTTGAAACCAGATACGTTGCTGTATCAACGTTTGGGCTGAAGACTCGGCAGTAGCGGCCTGTAAAGCAGGCGCCCAGAGCAATAACACAACAATGATTGAAACAGGAAGCCGCATCTTCCACCCCGCCTGAGAATCAATCCCTGCGGGGAGCATAAACAGCCGGATCAGCTTTCGCCAGTGTTTGGTTTATTCCAACATCCGACATTGGCATTGGATGTAGGGTGTAAGTATTTGGTTTATATGGCGTTTTAAGGAATCATGCGGTCACCTCATTGGTGATGAATGATTCCTTGAAATGCCAGACCGATTAAAGGCTTGCGGCATGCGCCGCATG
>JAUZQI010000050.1 GCA_030951095.1 Mariprofundus sp.
GAATTCCCCTTTCAGCAAAGGCGCTACTCTCTTTCGGTCAGATCAAAGAGGTCAAACGGCTTGATCTGCTGCTTGATGCCATGCCTGCCGTATTGAAACAGCATCCCGATGCGCTTCTGCTGATTGCGGGAAGGCCATGGAAAACTGATTTCTCTTCTTATCAGGAACAGATTGATCGCCTGGGCATCCAGAATGCCTGCATGACACAAATTCGCTTTATCACCGATGAAGAGTTGCCTTACTACTATGCTGTTGCCGACCTGGTTGTGTTGCCCTATGAGCGCATCTATCAAAGTGCCGTTGTGATCATGGCCATGAGTTATGGCAAGGCTGTACTCGTATCCGATTTGCCGGGGATGTCGGATATCGTGAGCTCTGATGACTATGGATATATCTTCAAGCAGGGAAATCTGACAGCGCTTGTACAGGAGTTATGCCTGGCGTTAGGGGATAAAACCGAACGCCAGAAACGGGCTTATCAAGGCTTGCAGCATATGCGAAATGATTATGACTGGAATATCATAGGCAAAAGAACTAAGGAGCTTTATGAAACGATCAACATGTAATAAACATCCATTGATGCGGTTGTTTCTTCTGCTTATTTTCCTGTTTGTCTGCCAGATGCCGACGCAGGCTGCAGATATGCCGGCCGGCTGGCCGTGGCATGGCGTGAGTTTGGATAATCTGTCTTCTTCACCTGCTGATATTGAGAAATTTCAGCAGGAGTTAGGTATAAATGTTGTGCGCTTACAACTGAAACCGGTAAAACTGGCCAAACGCAAAAAAATAACTGCAGATTTGGCCTGGAGTGAAAGTATAGCATGGCTGGATTTAATGCTTGACGAATGCAGTCGGCTGAAGGTTAAGGGGATAGTAAACTTGAGTCACTTTCCTTTTGATGCGAAATACCCACAGATCCAGGTTGCTCAATATACTCCGGAATTTTGGAGTGATCAGGAACAATTAAATGGCGTTGTTCAAACCGTTACAACACTAATGAAAGATCTTCGAAAAAGAGGGGGAGAGTTCGCTGCCATTGATATCATGAGCGAACCGGCAGTTCAGCATGGAAAAGATTTGTTAATACCGATGAATTGGCATGAGTTAATGCGCAAGGTTATTGCCTCGATCAGATCTGAAAGACCGGATGTTTGGATATTTGTATCTCCTCCGCCTCTGGGTGCCCCGCCTGCCTATAGCGGGTTTGAGCCATTTTCGGATAAATTCATCATCTATAATGCACACATGTATATTCCATACTCCTTTGCGGCTCAGGGCATTGGACGGAAAAAGTTTGGCATAAAATATCCTGGCAAAATATCGGGGAAGGTGTGGAACGTGGATGAACTAAAAAAGGTGGTGGAGCCTTTGCGGGACTTTCAGATCAGGAATGATGTTCCTGTGATGATTGGAGAATTCAGCGCAATACGCTGGGCTGATGGGGGGGGACAGTACGTCAAAGACCTTGCATCTATCTTTGATGAGTATGGCTGGAGCTGGATTTACTTCAGTGGCACTGGCTGGCATGGTTGGAACCCGGATTATAACCAGCACTATTCGGGCCAGGACAAAACTGGCAACTGGCAGAAGGATTATGTGGGAGATCACTCGGAGCGTTGGAAAACCCTGCGTGAGATTTTCGCCGTAAAGCAAAAGAGTGTAGCACCGTGAGCAAAGTAATCTTGCCCCGCATTGCGATTGTAGGCAGCCGTGGTATTCCTGCCAGTTATGGTGGATTTGAAACCTTTGCTGAAGAGATCGCCGTTCACCTGTACCGAAACCATGGTTATCGCGTTACCGTTGTCTGTGATGCCGACCAGCAGCGGAAAAATGGAGATTTACACGAATATAAAGGTGTAGAGCTTCGTTATTCGAGTTTTGCCAAGGGGGGCAACGCAATAAAGTTTTATAGGGATTCTATCCGGCAAGTGCTGGAAGACCATGATATTATCTATTCGTGTGGGCCAGCTGGCGGCTTGTTCGGACCGATGGTGCGACGGCACGGAAAGATCATGATGACCAATCCCGATGGTCTGAATAGCCGACGGTCAAAATGGAGTTGGCCGATTCAAATGGCTTTCCGGGCATTTGAATTTGCAGCGAGCCGTTTTAGTGATCGAGTGGTTTGTGATTCAAAGGCGATTGAGATATATATCAGGTCCAGCTATGGATGCAGGCATACAGACGTGGCGGAGTATGGTGCTTATCCGAATCCATATCTTGAGAATGAAAGGGCATCTGCAACTATACTTGCCGAATACGGACTCGTATCGGGCGCTTATCATCTGGTGGTGAGTCGACTGGAACCGGAAAATAATGTGGAGTCAATCATTCGTGGTTATCAATTGTCAGCTCATAAGTGGCCGTTGATTGTGGTCGGTAATCTGAATGACACCGATTTTGTTCGCAGCTTACAGCGGCTTGCCGGAGAGCAGGTGCGGTTTGTTGGTGGCATCTATGACAAGGAAAAGCTGGCCATTGCACGTGCTCACGCAGCAAGCTATCTGCATGGTCATTCGGTGGGCGGCACCAACCCTTCTCTGCTTGAGGCCATGGGCTCGCATAACTTGTGCGTTTGTCACGATAATCCCTTCAATCGTGAAGTGGTACAGGATAACGGTTTGTTTTTTTCCGAGGCTGCAGATGTGGGGAGATGGCTGACTCAAATTGAAAACGATCCTGAGCGATTTCTAGGCATGCGTGATGGTGCGCTGCAGCGAATAAAAAATTATTATAATTGGGACAATATGGCTTCAAAATATAATCAAATTTTCACCCGGGCATTTGAAAAAGGGAAATCATGAGTTTACCAAATTTTGTCATTGCCGGCGTAGCGCGTTGCGGCACGACGTCGTTGTATTACTATCTGAAACAGCATCCCGAGATTGGCTTTCCAAACAAAAAAGAACCCAAGTATTTCAGTTCGCTCGGGCAGCAGTTTCCACACAATGGCCCGGGTGACCATACCGTAGATAAGGTGATGGTACAGAACTTAGAACACTATCAGCAACTGTTTCAGGGGTTGGGATCCTTCAAACGAATTGGAGAGGCCAGCTCTGATTATCTGTATTTTCATCGCCATAGTGCTGCCCGGATGCGCCGGGTGCTAGGGGATGTCCCGATCATTCTGTGTTTGCGTAATCCGGTTGATCGGGCTTACTCTGCTTATAACAATCTTGTGAGGGATCAGCGTGAGACACTGGATTTCGCTAAGGCGCTTGCTGCCGAAGAAGAGCGACTTGCCAACAATTGGGACTGGATGTGGGCTTACAAGGCTGGCGGCCTTTATGCAGATCAGGTATCAACTTTTCTGAACACCTTTTCGCAGGTAAAAATAGTGATATTTGAGGATCTGAAACAGGATGCAGATGCCGTGGTGCAAGAGCTGTTTGCATTCCTTGCTGTAGATGAAGCAGTGCCGGTGGATACCAGCACCCTCTACAGCCATTCGGGCAAGGCAAAAAATCGATGGGTCGCATTCCTCTCCAATCGCGAAAATCCACTGGCATTTGCTTTGCGCCGCATTGCCATGAAACTTGCCTCCCGCTCTGTTCTGGAGCGTATTGCCAGCCGGTCATTGGAGAAAGAAGAGATGTCCCCTGTAATTCGTGAAGAATTAAAAGCTTACTTTCATTCTGATGTTGAACGTTTAGAAGTTTTGTTAGGTAGGAAGTTAGAGGTTTGGAAATGAATATCCTGACTTTTGATATCGAAGACTGGTTTCATTTGCTGGATAATCCTGCTACAGCCAGCGTTGAGCAGTGGCAGAATTTCGAACCGCGTATTCATGACAATGTTGAGCGGTTACTGGAAGTGATTCAACGGCATAACCACAGGGCGACCTTTTTCTGCCTGGGTTGGGTGGCAGAGCGGTATCCTGAAATCATTCGCCGGATTGATGAATCGGGTTTTGAAATCGCATCGCATTCGCATATGCACCAATTGGTTTATCAGCAAACACCAAAACAGTTTCGCGATGACTTGCAGAGGTCGGTTCATGCACTGGAAGATGTGACGGGTAAGAAGATTACAACTTACAGGGCTCCCGGTTTTTCTTTTATTCGAGGTAACCCATGGGCTTTTGAAACATTGATTGAACTGGGAATTGAAAGGGACAGTTCAATTTTTCCAACAGCACGCGGGCACGGCGGATATGAAGGGTTTGGCCCTGCTCAGCCAAGCCTGCTTGCATGCAGGGGAGGGGAGCTGAAGGAGTTTCCAATCAGTCTCGGCCGGTTTTTGGGTAAGGAGATTGTATTTTCCGGCGGGGGATATTTCCGCTTGTTGCCTTATCGTACAATCCAGCGTCTGACCCGGCAGGCAGATTATGTGATGACCTATTTCCATCCGCGAGACTTCGATGCTGAGCAGCCTGTTCTTGATCTGCCGTTTCATCGACGTTTTAAATCCTATGTCGGCCTGAAGGGCTCATATTCCAAATTTGATCGCTGGCTGGGAGAGAATCCATTTACTGACATGGCGGGTGCTGATTCAACGATTAACTGGTCCGAAGCTCCGCGTATTTCAGTAAGCTAGGGCCTGTTCACATTAATTTCGATGGCGTCGATTCGGCCATTATTGTGGCTTTGCAAGTGAAGTGTGCTTAACCATGGCCCGGCTCTGTCTTCAAGCAGAAGGGATAGTGCTTAGTTTACATTGTAATCGGGAAGAGTTTTTTTTTCGAATGAGCAATAAACTTCGGATACTGTTTCTGACAATGGAATTATCTGATTCCCGAGTCGTACTGTATCTGTATCCGGGTCTCCTTGCCCGCTTCCACCAGTACAGGGACGGGGAAATTCTTGCCGGCACCTGATGAAGGGAACACAAGGCGGTACTCTCCCTCGGAGATACGTTTGCTGAATCTTCCGGAGTGATCGGTTGTGACCGTGGTTATAATCTGCTTATCCATATTTTCAATTTGAATGGAGACATTGGCAGCAGGACGGGATGAAACGTGGCCTCCGGGTCGTTGCACCGGGCCGGATGGAGACATGCTCACAACACCATTCAATACGCCGGAATCACCATGGTTGACAGCTTTGCCTGCATGGGTTGAGGCCGTGCCTGATACTGGAGAGACATTTGCATCCATACAGGCAGGTATCCACAGCAAGATGCCAAGTCCTCCGATCGCGATTAATATCTTTCGCATGCTCTGTTTCAATCTCTTTACCTCTCTTTCTGTTCAATAAATAAAGGGGCCGGCCGAAGCCAGCCCCTCATCTTTTTACGTGGCGCTATACAACGATCTGACCTTCTTAGTAGCCAAACTTCGCGATTCGGGAGCCCCACGAGGATGTAGGTGCAGCCGATTCAGAGGTTTCGTTGATGACCCATGCCTTAAGCGTGTTGGCAGGATCAATACTGACCGATGAGTAGTCGCCCCAACGGCAGCCGCGCACAGGAGCACAGGTACCATAGTCGTAGACAAAAGGACTCTGGTAAATGAGCGAGGTTCCAGTCGTAATACCCATAGCAACATCCCAGCTTCTTTTACCGGTAACCCTCACCTGCGGTGCATAGCCTCCGATGGCGGCGCGATTGGTTGATGAATAACCGACAAGTACATGTCCATCAGGATTCACCGCCAGTGTTGCGTTGAAATCATCCGAAGTACCTGCGGAATAGATATACCCGCTTGACTGCAGGAGACCGGGACCAATGGAGGCCTTCATCCAGAATGGCGCTGCATACGTAACGCCTCCGGCATAACCAACGGTACGAATCATGTAAATCGAGTAGTTGTGCTGGTAAATATTACCCAACAGTCGACCATCCAGCGTATCGATCGTGGTGACCGTTCCGGGCTGCTGAGCATTAGGCGGTACCACTGCATTAGGCACGACTACTGTTGGACCTGCTGCAAACACAGGGGCGTCGGTTACGCCATGATACATACGATAGGTGAATACAGATGTCGAGGGAGCCGGAGCAGATGCAAAGACCGTTACCCTTGACTTGGTGTTCACTGCCATGGGTGGAACCAGCGTGCCATTGGCTGCTGCTGTACTCCACAGTGGTGAGGTCCAGGTACGACCGTTATAGATTGCGGCCTTGGGAATGCGGAACATTTTCGATCCCAGGAAAGCAGTGCCGGCTGCATTAAATACATTGCCGGTGATATAGGTAGCTCCCCGATCCATGCCGATATTCGGATAATCCCAGACCTGGGCTGCTGTCGTGGGAGCTACGCTCTGAATCCACCATGTACCCGCTGTTGGATCCG
>JAUZQI010000051.1 GCA_030951095.1 Mariprofundus sp.
ACTGAATCCGGAATATTTGAGCATTTACACGCATTATGCCTCCATGACATTATTATCCAGTCTGTTCATAAGCCGGCAACACAAATGCTGCGGAGAATGGTGAAAAAACACGACGGGTTATGTGATCTGGCGCACAAAAAACTCGAGCCAATTGATGGCCTAAATCATTGATTATATAGCATTTTTAAAACCAGACAGGGGGCCTATGTAGATGGAATCTAACTGTTCCAGATTACCTTGCGGCGATCAATACTGAACCCATCTTCCAGCATGCGTCTGAGCGTTGCCGGATAGATTTTATGCTCTTCTAGCTGAATACGGGCATGGAGAGAATCACGTGTATCATCATCCAGCACGGGCACGATCGCTTGAGCCAGAATAGGCCCCCCATCCAGTACTTCATCCACCAGATGAATCGTGCAACCGGATATTTTCACTCCATAATTTACGGCATCTTCCACAGCATGCGCTCCCGGAAAGGCTGGTAAAATGGCTGGGTGGATATTAATGACGCGATTACGAAAACGGCGAACGAATGAACTTGAAAGGATCCGCATATAACCAGCCAGTACGATCCATTGGCAACCGAGGTGGTCAATCAGGTCGGCGCAGGCAGCATCGAACTGAGCACGATCCTGATATTCTTTCGGGTTCAGGTGGATGACATTCGGCACACCTGCTGCACGGGCAATTTCAAGCACTGCAGCATCAGCTTTATCGGAAATGACCAGCTGAATATCAACAGGACATTCCCCCGCAGCAACTGATTCGAGTATTACTTTCAGATTACTGCCACGACCCGATGCCATGACTGCGATTGCTTTGGAATTCATAAACCACCTGCTTCAGATATTAATAACAGTAAATCGCGAGCCCTCCAAATTCTTCACCATCGGAATAAGAATGCAAAGACTTATCATGTTGTAACGGCACTGATACAGGACACAACAACTTTCCGTACGCAATGGGTTTATTCTTTTTTACGCAAAATTGACCCAAACCGGCGCATGATCGCTGGGACGTTCCATAGACCGATAATTTACTGCCACTTCTGCCGCAATCGGATTCAATGATGGCGTCGCCAATATATGGTCAATCCGAATACCCCAGTTGCGCCGAAATGCATTCATGCGGTAATCCCACCAGCTAAACATGGGATCACCCGGGTGAATGTGCCTGACCGTATCCACCAGCCCGAGGCTCACCAGTGATTGAAACCATTTACGTTCGGCTGTCGAACACATAATTTTATCATGCCAGCGTCTCGGATCATGCACATCCTGATCGGCTGGTGCAATATTGTAATCTCCCAGCACGATCAACTGGCTGTGTCTGGCCAGTTCTGATTGCAAATATTGGTGGAATGCATGTAGCCAGCGGAATTTATAGGCATATTTATCTGAGCCGACTTCCTGTCCGTTGGGAATATAGATGTTGATGATGCGGACCGTATTCACACTTGCAGCAAGCAAACGCCTTTGTGGATCATCCATCTGTGGCAAATCTGTCACTACGTTATCGATGTTGCTGCGGCTTAATATGCAGACACCATTGTAAGTTTTTTGACCGGAGTAAGCGACCCGGTAGCCGGCGGCATGGATGGCTTCAATCGGAAAATTATCATCGGTCAGTTTGGTTTCCTGTAAAGCCAGCACATCCGGCTCTTCCTGTTCAAGGAATGACAGTACATGAGGCAGACGAACATTCAGCGAATTTACATTCCAGCTTGCAATTTTCATGGGCAGATCATGACCGAGCTGCGTTATCGCCTCAAGTTTAAATCCTCATAATTGAAAGCATCATGGCCATGGCTGTAAGGCTTTCTCGAACTGAAGTAATTTTTTCTTCCAGTCAATGCCGCAGGAAAACCCGCCCAAACCGTTGGCAGCAACCACACGGTGGCAGGGAATCAGGATCGGCAGAGGATTTGCTCCCAGCGCTTGCCCCATGGCGCGCGGTGATGTGCCGAGTTTTCCGGCCAGATCACCATATGTACATACTTTTCCGGCAGGAATTGCCAACAGTTCGACGCGCATTCTTGCCTGAAAGGGTGTGGTTGGTTTGCCTAGTGGCGGTAAGGGTAAGGTATTTCCATTAAAGTAAGCGTTTAACCATTGAGCTACAGGATCATCCTGAGCGCCTCCTGTAGCTTTAAGCTGCTCCAGCCAGATATGCTGGCATAGCTTTCCATTCCATGCATAAGAGAGTGTCCCAAATGGGGAGCGAAAGGGATAAATCATGCAGTAATGGTAGCATAGAGTTAGATTTTGCGCATGGACTGGGCTCTTTTTTTTTCTGCACTGATTTCCTCGACGCTGTTACCCGGTGGTTCCGAAGCATTCTTGCTTTATCGGCTCAATGAAGGCGGCACTATCATGGAGATCGTGTCGATTGCGACTGTGGGCAATGTGTTGGGGAGTCTGATCACCTATGCCATGGGAAGACTCGGCAATGAAGCAGTGCACAAAAAATGGTTGAGAATTTCCGAAGTGCAAGCCGGGAAAGCGGAAGTCTGGTTTGAAAAATGGGGAAAGCCGTCATTGCTTCTGGCCTGGTTGCCGGTTATCGGTGATCCGCTGTGTCTGGTGGCCGGGTTGCTGCGCTGCGGACTGATGACGTTTTTGCTTCTGGTGACAGTGGGCAAGTTTACGCGTTACATGATACTTTCACTCCCGTTCATCTGAATCCATCAGGATGCGAACTGTAGCCACAGCGGCAAAGTGAGCATCGAACAAACCGTTGTCAGTGTGACGGCTTCAGCATAAAGCGCCACATCCAGTTTAAAGCGGTCACAGATGACCAATCCCAACACCATGGTTGGCATGGCTGCTTCTATGATGGTTGGTGCCAGATATTGCTCTGGCATGCCGACACCGATGGAAGCGCCCCAGGCAATCAGAGGCATGAGCAATAGCTGGATAGATAATACAGGTACCAGCACAGGAATACGCGCAGCCCAGCCTGATTGCCAACGCAGTGCCATGCCGACTGATAACAGCATCAGAGGCACCACTGCGGCGCCGAGTGTGGCCAGTGTTTCATTCACCCAAAGCGGCATCGGGATAGCGGAGATACTTAGCAGCAACCCGGCAATAGCGCCCCAGATTGCCGGCACCTGAAACAAACTGAGCAATGGATGTATGCCCGTTGCTGAACTGCCGTAATATCGCGCCAGAATAATGCCGATAGAAAACAGAATCGGCGTACTGGCCAGCAGATCGAACTGAATGGCGATGACTTGAGCCCAATCACCAAAGGTTTGGCTGAGCACAGGCAGGCCCAGATAGGAGAAATTCCCAAAGGCAGAAGCCAGCAACACCGCTCCGATTGTTTTATTGGGATTACCTGCCAAAAAGAACCGCACCAGGGCACCATTGCCATAAATTAGAAAGGCAGCCAGCAGTGATAATAGCACTGAAAGTGCTGCAACCACCGGGATCCGGATGGTGTTTAGATCTACCGGCGATTGCCAGAGTACATGTAGTACCAGCGCAGGCAGAAAAATATGGTAGACTGATTGAGTCAGATGTGAGCGGATTGTTTCGGCAGATTTTCGCCCCAGCAGTATTCGCCAGCCGATACCGGCGAGAATAATGGCAGCCATGCCGAGCAATACATTGAACATGGCCAGAACACTATATGTTCAAGTCGACGATCACTATGGAAGCGTTGATCAAATCATGATTCACGATCCTGCATGTGAAATGAACGATTTCTTCGTTAAAGATTTGAGCCATAGCGGTGCTATGCGTTGCAATCTTTGCCTTGAACTCTTTCATTTCCCATTGCGGTTTCATCAAACCAGATTTAATCAGCACTTCCCTATGTCAGCCGCGTGTTGGTATCAGCCAGAGGGGATTTGAATCAGGCTCTATATTTGCAGCCAGCTATATCTTGTAGCTTCGCTGAAGGTCGCGTTTGATATCACGTTCCTTGATGTCATGCCGTTTGTCGTGCGCCTTCTTGCCGCGTGCCAGGCCGATTTGCAACTTGGCGAAGTTGCGTTCGTTAAAATAGAGCTTCAATGGAACCAGCGTCAAACCCTGTTCTTTCAATTTTCCTGTCAGTCGTTCCAACTCACGTTTATTCAGCAGTAATTCACGTGATCTGGCCGGCTCTTTAGGATTATTCATGGCGGCGGGTTTATAAGGGCTGATATGGCAGCCAATCAGCAATACGCGAGCATTCCGGATAATACAGTGTGCTTCAGCCAAATTAGCTTGTCCGAGCCGGATCGATTTAACCTCCGGGCCTGTCAGGATCATGCCTGCCTCAAAAGTTTCCAGAATATGATATTCGTGCCGAGCCCGGCGGTTGATGATAGCCATGGCTGAATGCTAACCCAAACCCGGATTCAGGCTACCCTGTTATTGATGTCTGTTGTTTTCGGGGATGTTTTTATCCGGTTTGGGGCAATACACACTTTTAATATCTGCCCCAGCGATCTTTACGACGGACTTTCAGACGAGGCAAAATAAGGCCCAACAGAATACCGAATAAAATGGTGCCTCCACCAAGCATAAACCAGCGTTGCTGGGAGCCACTTCTGATATCGCTGGTTTCCTGACGTAATGCTTCAAGCGTCTGTTCTGCTTGCGCAGCCTTGGCCTTTAAGGACTTGTTTTCGTCAGCAATGGCAACGGCATTGGTAGCAGTTTTACGGATATGTGTCAGTTCTGCCTGTAATTTTTTGTTGTCTTCCGTGAGCTGAGAACGCTCCTGTTCCAGTGTTTTTTTCTCCTGCTTGAGTGTATGGAGGTTCCTTAATTCTTTTTCAACCGAGGCCAGGCGAGCTCTCGCAGCCGGCTCTTTCATTAAATACCTGCTCAGTATCCAGCCGTCCTTGCCGCTAGGTGTGCGGATATGGGTATATCCGGTAGATGATTGCCCGAGCACTACAACGGCAGTGCCGCTGGGCAACATGCGCACAATCGAATGGCCTGTGCTCTGTCCTGAGCGCATAGGTAATTTGGCCTGATCGACGATATAACGTGTTTCAGCCTGCGCCGAGGCGATATAACTGAACACGGCAACGATAATGAACAAAACTTTCATAGATTTTATCTCCATCTCCGCCGCAAAATATAATCATTTCGCTGGATATATGGAAGCTTCACTGCTGTGCTATTGCTCGGTTGTATCCGATCAAGCTGGTAAATCAGCGGTTTGAATGTCGATTTGCCAGCCGTAATGTTCAGTGGGCTGAGACTTCCATGTGCCAGGGCCTTACTAAATGGCTGCCGCACCAGCAGGGTTGTTTTTATGTAAATATCGAGTCATGGCTGCGGCAGTGATGATGCACCAGGCAGCAAACAGGGCTCCAGGCAAGGCTGTTTCCGGCTGAAAATGTTTAAGGGCCAGGGCAACACCAAGGCCTGCGTTCTGCATGCCGATTTCAATCGCCAGCGTAATCTTATGGCTGTAATCGAAGCGGAACAGGGTCGCAGCGGCCCAGCCAAGGCCGTAGCCCAGACCATTAAGCAGAATAACCAATGTAATCACCAGTATAGGTGTTTCAGCGATGCGATCATGATTGGCGGCTACCGCATAACTGCATATAATAATAATGGCAATGGATGCTATGCCGGGGGCAATCTGTTCTGCCTGTGCAATGCGTTGCCCAAGTTGCGTGCGTAGCAGTATGCCCAGCAGCAGTGGCAACACTACTGTTAAGATGATCGTCTGCATCATAGGCCAGAATGGAATATCCATATAAGCACTGCCCAGGAGCTGTACCATTGTTGGCGTTAGCAATGGGGAAAGCATCGTCGCTACCATGGTCATGGCGATAGAAAAAGCGACTGCACCACCGGCCAGATAGGTGATAACATTGCTGGCCATGGCACCCGGCGCGCAACCGACAATAATAAAACCAAGAGCAAGTTCCGGCGCGATACCCTGCCGTACAGCAAAGCTTGCTGCGGTAAAACCCAGCAGTGGCATGATTGAATATTGGCATAAAACACCCAGGCCGATCTGCGATGGGCGGGAAAGTGCTGCACGCGCCTCCTCAGGCTTGAGTACCACCCCCAGTGCAAACATTGTCGCACCAAAGAACCATAGAAAATAATCTTTGAAAATCAGAAAGACGGGTGGATATACATAGGCTATCACGGCAGAAAGCAGCGTTAGCATGGCCATGTTTCGGGATAAAAATTGCCATAGCACTGTGTTACAGAAAATAATCTACAATAGATCAGTGAGCTGATTACGAATGGCGATGGTCGCTTCCGATTTATTCAATGTATAGAAATGGATGCCCGGCACGCCAGCCTGTAATAGTTCGCGACACTGCTTTGTCGCCAGTTTAATACCGAGTGCTTTGACTGCATCCAGATCACCCTTGACCGGCTCCATTTGTCCATGCAACCAGGATGGTATGGAGGCACCACACATAGATGAAAAGCGCACAATCTGATCGAAATTTCCGATCGGCATGATGCCTGGAATGATCGGAATGGTGACTCCCGCTTTTTCGCTGGCATCGCGAAATCTGAAAAATGTATCATTATCAAAAAAATACTGGGTCACGGCTGCATCGGCACCATTATCCTGTTTCATTTTCAGGTAGCGGATATCATCGGCAACACCGCCTTTGGATTCAGGGTGCCCTTCCGGATAAGTCGCACAGGCAATAGAGAAATCGCCCTGTGTGCGCAAAAAAGCGATCAGATCTGTGGCATGGGAAAAACCGCCAGCTACTGCTTCGAAATGATCCATAGCTTCGGGGGCATCGCCTCTCAGGGCCAAAATATTCTCGATGCCGGCAGCCTGGTAATCGGCCAACAATTCGGCAAGCTCGTTTTTGCTGGCACCCACACAGGTCAGGTGCGCTACCGGGGAGAGGCCGGTTTCATCCTTGATCCGGGTGACGATCCCTTTGGTGCGGTCTTGTGTGGTACCTCCTGCGCCGTAAGTGACAGAGATATAGGCAGGCTCGATGCTGCGCAGCTCATTCAGGCAGTTCCACAGATTTTCCTCCCCCTTGTCTGTTTTTGGCGGAAAGAATTCGCAGGAGATGAGTGATTTGTCAGCACGGGCCAGGATGTCGGATAGTTTCATTACAGCTTTGGCACCGTGACACCGGTTTGTCCCTGATATTTTCCTGCCTTGTCAGCATATGAGATTTCGCATACGTCATCGGATTCGAGAAAGAGAAACTGAGCAACGCCCTCGCCGGCGTAAATCTTGGCTGGCAAAGGTGTTGTGTTGGAGAATTCCAGCGTCACGTGTCCCTCCCACTCAGGTTCCAGTGGTGTAACATTGACGATAATACCACAGCGTGCATAAGTCGATTTCCCCAGACAGATGGTCAATACAGAACGGGGAATACGCATATACTCAACCGTTCTGGCTAGCGCGAATGAATTGGGCGGGATAATGCAAACATCAGATTGAATGTCGACAAAAGAGCTTGGACAAAAGTCTTTCGGATCGACAATGGCAGAGTTGATGTTGGTGAATACCTTGAATTCGTCGGCACAGCGCACATCATAACCATAGGAAGATAGGCCATAGGAGACAATGCCGGTGCCGTCATCGTTCTTTTTAACCTGGCCGTCCACAAATGGTTCGATCATACCGTGTCCATTTGCCATCTTGCGAATCCATTTATCCGATTTTATGGACATTAGCTCCCTCCATTGCGTTATAAAAGATTGTGCAGCATAGCTCTGAGTGGTATAAAATCAATTTGGTATCGGATGCAGAGGAAAATATGTATCTTGGCCAGAGTCAGGGATCTGACTGTATATACGCTGATATGCTTGTGTCTCCTGAAGCGTTTAAAAATGGTAACCCATTGTGAGTATAAGGGTAATTGCGGTTGAAATAGCGTTTTTTTATGTGGAAAAATTGTCAGCTTTTAATCAGTATTGGTTCTGTATTTTATTGGATATGCATTGACCAGTGAGAATCTAGCCATCATAGACAGGGAGAACAAATGGGGGAAAATAAGCCCTTGATACTTTCGAAACTCCACAGCGCGTTTATGGCGATGTCAGAAAAGCCTGATGTGGCTGATATGCTTGCCTCGTTGCTTTCCAGCGTCAGGGAGTTAACCGGCGCAGATGGTGCAACTGCATACTTGCTGGATAGCAAGAATCGGCTGTATTTTTTTGTAATACAGAATAGCAGCTTGAATTTGTTCAGTGAAAAAACACCTGAAATACTTGACCGTTTAAAGAACATTCCTTTATTTGCAGCATCCGGCCAGATTAATGAGGGGAGCGTCGCGGCCGTTGCAGCAGCAAAAAATAAATCCATCAATATAAGTGATATCTATAGTTCAGAGGAGTTCAATTCCTTAGGCGCTAAAAATTTCGATGAAAAAATGCACTACAAAACCAAGTCAATGCTTGTCGTGCCCATGTCGAATCAGCAACAGGAGGTAGTAGGCGTCCTGCAGCTTATCAACCATATTGATTCCCGTAGTGGACAGGCTGATGCATTCACGTCATCCGATGTGTGTATCGTGGAGATACTGGCCAAACAGGCCGCCATACATGTAGAGAATCACGGTGTGCAGCGTCAAAATAATACGCTGATGGATCATATGACGCGAATATCAAAGATCGGTGTTGCGTTATCTTCCGAACATAATATTGAACGATTGCTGGAATATATCCTGGATCATGCCAAAGAACTGACAGGCGCTGATGGTGGAACCCTATATCTATATGAGGATGGAAAGTTAAACTTTGAAGTGATGCGCACGGACTCTCTGAACATCCATGTAAGTAATGCGGAAGGTAACTTGGCAAACCTGCAACCCATTGAGATGTATGCAAAGAATGGCCAGTCCAATGACCATATTGTCGCTGCCAATGCGGCAGTTTATGAGCGGACGATCAATATTCCGAATGTTTACAGTAACAAAGAGTTCAATTTTACCAAAGTGAAATCATTTGACCGGAAAAATGGGTATTGCACGAGATCCATGCTCACGGTGCCTTTGATCAATCAACAGGCCGAACTGGTCGGCGTCTTGCAACTGATCAATGCGACTGATCTAGCAACGAATGAAATAGAAGATTTTTCTGCGCTCAGTCAGGAGTTGTCCGAGACTTTGGCTTCTCTCGCTGCTGTAGCTATTACCAATAACCGGCTTACGAATGAATTGCAGGTATTGATTGAGTCCTTTATCGAAGTAATCTCAAAGGCGATCGATGAAAAATCTGCCTACACAGGCGGACATTGTCGGCGCGTGCCAGAGCTTTCTTTGTTGTTGGCCCATGCTGTCAGTGATCACGATTCAGGTGAGTTGGCTAATTTCAAATTAACCGCTGAAACCATGTATGAAATGAAGATTGCTGCCATGCTTCATGATTGCGGAAAAATAACCACGCCTGTCCATATTGTGGATAAGGCGACCAAGCTGGAAAAAATATTTGATCGCATCGAGCTGATCGCACTTCGTTATGAAATTTTACGCAGAGATGAAGTGATCCAGTATCTGAAGGGACAATCCGGATTGTCTGATGAGATAATTCATGCGGCGATTCAGCATCAATGGGCAGAGTTGGCGAAGGAGGTGGCTTTTCTCCGTTCAAGCAATGCGGGTGGCGAGTTTATGGCCCCTGATAGGCAGGAACGAGTGCGTTCTATTGCAAAAACACGGGGGTGGACAGATGCCGAAGGCAAAGTGTATCCCATACTGAATAAAGATGAAGTCTATAATCTCAATATAGCCAAAGGAACCCTGAATAAAGAAGACCGCGATATTATCAATTATCATATCATCGCTACCATCAATATGCTCGAGGCATTGCCGTTCCCCAAACACTTGAGAAATGTAGCAGAGATTGCAGGTGGTCATCATGAACGTATGGATGGAAAAGGATATCCGAAGGGGCTGACCCGGGATCAGATGTCTGTGCAGGCCAGAGTTATGGGAATTGCCGATATTTTTGAGGCACTTACTGCCTGTGATCGACCATACAGGAAGGCTATGCCGCTTTCACAGGCCATGTCGATTATGGAAAAGATGAAAGAAGAAGGGCATATCGATCCGGAACTGTTTGAAATCTTTAAGCAGCATAGGATACATATTCATTATGGTCGTAAATATTTACATGAAGATCAGATGGATATTGAATAATTTCAGGAAATGCTGATCAATTGCATCCGGCATTCACAAAATCAAGTCTTATGTGAGCCACTTGCAAAAGTCGTGAACGGCGATTTACTTCCCCATTCCGGAGCACTACGCACTGGGGTTTCTGAGAATGGAACCACCACGCTCTTCATTCCATTCCAAAAATTCACTCGAAATGGGATTGCAACTCATCCACTCAGACTTTTGCAAGTGGCTCATGTGTTTTAATGTTTCGCGGGATTGATGTGTAAATTCGCCTCAAACCTGGGAAATGGGTACACTGCCGCCACTTTGAATGGCAAGGCAGGACTTCATGAAAGCAAAAACATTATTCGATAAGATATGGGGACAGCATATCGTCAAAGAAAACGACGATGGTTCAGTGCTGCTTTATATCGATCGTCATCTGGTGCATGAGGTGACCAGTCCGCAGGCTTTTGAAGGCTTGAGATTGGCCGGTCGTAAACCATGGCGAGTGAATGCTTCTGTGGCTACACCCGATCATAATGTGCCAACGACAGAACGTGATAAAGGTATTACTGACCCGGTGTCACGTACTCAGGTTGAAACGCTGGATTCCAATTGTGAGGAGTTTGGCATCACCGAATTTGGTTTGGATGATATCCGTCAGGGAGTGGTGCATGTGATGGGGCCTGAGCAGGGATTGATTCTGCCAGGGATGACTGTGGTTTGTGGCGATTCACATACATCGACGCATGGTGCATTCGGTTCCATTGCCATGGGTATTGGAACCTCTGAAGTGGAGCACGTGTTGGCCACCCAGTGCCTGATTCAGAAAAAACCGAAAGTGATGCGCATCAATGTAAACGGTGCCCGCCCCAATGGGATCACCGGCAAAGATATCGCCCTGTTTATTATCGGCAAGGTCGGCACGGCGGGCGGCACGGGGTATGCGCTGGAGTTCGCCGGCGAAGCCATTAGATCGCTCTCCATGGAAGGGCGAATGACGCTGTGCAATATGGCCATTGAAGCGGGTGCACGCTGCGGGATGATCGCGGTAGATGATGTCACAATTGATTATGTGAATGGCCGTCCCTATGCCCCGAGTGGCGAAATTTGGGAACAGGCTGAAGCAGCATGGCGTCAATTGCATTCTGATGATCATGCCAACTTTGATAAAGAGCTAAACTTTCAGGCGAAGGATATTGTTCCACAGGTGAGCTGGGGCACCAGTCCTGAAATGGAATTGCCAATCACTGAATCAGTACCGGATCCACTGGATGCCAGGGATGAAGTACAGCGCGAAGGCTGGAGTCGGGCTTTGCAATATATGGGGCTTCAGGCGGGAACGCCGTTGCAGGATATCAATATCGACAAAGTATTTATCGGCTCCTGCACCAATGGCCGCATTGAAGATTTTCGTGAAGCGGCGGCGATGGTGAAGGGCAAGCACGTGGCGAAAAACGTGAAACTCGCACTGGCAGTGCCGGGCTCCGGTTTGGTCAAGCAGCAGGCGGAAACCGAAGGGCTGGATACTATTTTTCGTGAAGCCGGATTTGAATGGCGTGAACCGGGTTGTTCAATGTGTTTGGCCATGAATGCTGACAGATTAGAGCCAAGGGAGCGTTGTGCTTCAACCAGTAATCGCAACTTTGAAGGTCGCCAGGGTATGGGGGGGCGAACACACCTGGTTAGTCCGGCCATGGCTGCTGCTGCGGCAATCGCCGGCCATTTTGTTGATATCAGAGACTGGCATTAATCAAATTGACTAGACATACCGCACAAAAGCACCTGTTGTTGTAACCATGAATGCGGGTGGAGAAACGAGGTTTTAATATGCAGGCATTTACAAAACTGAACGGGTTGGTGGCTCCAATGGATCGAGCCAATGTCGACACGGATGCAATTATTCCCAAGCAGTTCCTGAAAAGCATCAAACGCACTGGCTATGGCCCGTTTTTGTTTGATGAATGGCGCTATGAGGATCATGGCGAGCCGGGCATGGATTGTACCAACCGCCCCAAACGGGCTGATTTCGTGTTAAACAAGCAGCGTTATCAAGGTGCAGAAATTCTGTTGGCGCGAGAAAATTTTGGTTGTGGATCATCGCGTGAGCATGCGCCATGGGCAATTCTCGATTTCGGGTTCAGCTGTGTTATTGCACCGAGTTTTGCGGACATCTTTTTCAATAACTGTTTTAAAAACGGTATCCTTCCAATTGTACTGGATGATCTGGTCATGGATCAGCTGTTCAAGGCATGTGTCAAACATGAGGGTTACAGGCTGGATGTTGATTTGGAACAGCAGACTGTTACCACACCGGGCGGCGAGAGTTTTCACTTTGAAGTTGATACATTCCGTAAACACTGCCTGCTGAATGGCCTGGATGACATTGCTCTGACGCTTACGCAAACCGATGTGATATGCAGCTATGAAAATGAGCGCCGCAAAAGCGCATCCTGGCTGTTTTGATAGCTAACCGCTGTGTGGTAACCAAAAGGATTCGTTTTACGCGCTATTCAGAAATCTTATAAACGCCAGTGCCTGAAATCAGGTCGTGCAGCGTCAACCTGTCTGTGCTGAGCGCCATTACCAACAAGCTGAGTGCGGGTATGGTTGAAGCAATAAAAAAGAGAAAATGTCCGGTGTCTTTTGTGATGATATACCACACTGTCATCCCCAGCGACAGCCATGTGATGATGAGTCCGGCAAAGCGTGCCGAGGCAGCAGCCCATGTGAGTGGGCCTCCGGTTTCGTTCATCACAACCATTAGTTTCCATGGGCGCATGCCGGTTGTGGAACCGCCCTTTACCCAGAAACCGACAAAGTAGGCAAAAGCAATCACCAATAACAATGCACCTTTGAGCCATTGTGGTGCATTGCCCATGTTCTGTTCAACTACAGTCAGTGGAATAAATGCAAGGAAGCACAGGCCAAACAGAATGAGGCCATCATAAGCGCTGGCCAATATACGAATCAGTATTCCCGCTTTTACCCCTTGTAGGCGTTTGCCCATGATTTCCCCCAATTCAACCCCCAGCTAATAACAAACAGTGCGCATAGTGCCAGCACAACGGTTGCACCGGAAGGCCATTCATAAGTATAAGACCATATGAGTCCAGTGACCGTGCCGAGTAGTGAAAACAATACAGATAATAGCCACAGACTGAACAGGGAGCGCCCCCAGAACCATGCGCAGGCAGCGGGAAGAATCATCAGGCCTGCGGTAAGCACAATACCCGCCAGTTTGACGCACAGGATCACCGTCAACCCAACCAGCCCGTATAGTAATAATCTAAGTGTCGATACCGGCAGACCGGATGCATCGGCAGTGACAGCATCGAAGGCAATACTCCACCAGGCGCGTGCAGCCAGAAAAAACAATGCCGGAATAAGGCCGGACATCAGGTATAGCCACTTCAGATCAACCGGTGAAATGGTCAGAATATTACCAAAAAGCAATCCGAATAAGTCCACTTCAGCACTGTTTGCTGTTGAAATCAGCAGTACACCCAGTGCCATACTGCCAGCGAACAGCATACCGGTACCCGCATCGTCGGAAATCCCTTTCTTTCTTGGCATCAGTGCAAGTAATAACGCAATGAAAACAGCAAATACGGTAGCTGTGGGCAATAGAGGTAGTGACAGTGTGACAGCGAGCCCAAGTCCGGCCAGCGATGCGTGTGATACGCCAACCGTTAAAAATGATAGCCGATGCGCCATGACCATCACTGACATGGAAGCAGTAACAATGGCAATGAGTACAGCGGGGAGCAGCGCTTCTCGCATCACCGGGCTGGCCAGAAATTCAAAAATTAGATCACTCATGTTGATGACCATGTGCATGGTCAGGCTCACTGGTAGGACTGCAGCCAATACAGTGTGCATCATGAGCCATGATATGGATATGATCGCCATACATGGCGCGCCATACATCTTCCGGGATATCTTCACCTTTCATGGCATGGTGGTGGATCTTCCTGTTCAGGCAAGCGACAGAGTCCACATGCGAACTGATGGCGGCAATATCGTGTTCAACCATAATTACGCTCATGCCTGTGTCATCGCACAATTTGCGTAGTAACTGGAATAACTTTGCCTGACGCACGCTATCCAGTGCTGCCGATGGTTCATCCAGCAGGAGCAGGCGCGGTTTGCGCACCAGTGCGCGAGCCAACCGGGCACGCTGCCGCTGACCGCCGGAAAGTTGACGGAAATCGGCATTGGTGAGGTACTCCATATCGACATATTGCAATGCTTTCCGAACAGCTTCGTTCTGATTTCCCCGGCGCCAGGGGGTGGCATAGTTAGCCAAACCCATGGCAACAACATCGTGAACACGCATGGGTAGTCGCGGGGCATGGTCGTGCAGCTGATGCAGAAAACCAATCTGCCTAAGAAGTTTGTGCCGACTAAAACGGGTGAGGCAACGGCCAAATAAATCGATATGACCACTGTTCGGTGGCGTTAATCCTGCTATGATATTCAATAGCGTGCTTTTGCCGGCACCGTTGGGGCCAACAATGCCAAGGAAGTGCCCTGCTTCCAATTCCAGACTGATACCATCCAGGATTGGTTTATTCACCGGGCCGAAGCTGAGGTGACTTATTTGAACAACGGGGACGGTCATGGCCGGGCCTGTTCAGACATGGTTCTAATCTGTGCGATATTTTGGAGCATGAGTTGCGGCCAGGGCAGTCCACAATCACCCAGAGCATTCAATGTGATACGATGAGGGCGGTGAGCCGAATGCCGTGCCAGCCAGTCCAGCGCCCGATTACTATGGTTACTATCTGCTAACAACCATGCATCAGGGTGCTGATTAAGTGTAGCCAGTGCATGTTCAAGTTTATGTGGGCCATGCTCATGGCCATGATGAGTAGATTCGAGTACAGCGAAAACCGGCACATCCATGCTCTGCATTAAGCCACGCCAGGCAGGATGCTGCATCAATATACCGGACACTTTTGCCGCTGACAAAGCCTCATGCCATGCTTGTTCAATATCGCGAGTTTGCTTAAGTGCTTGATGCAGTGATGCGGTAATGGCTTGTTCCTGTTCAGGATGCAGTCGGGTTAGCGCGTTGCCAATCAGAGGGAGGGCCGTACGTACAGTTTGAGGGTTGAGCCAGCCATGACCGGTGGCTGGCCAGAGATTCAGGGTATGGGCGTGGCTTGGCGGTAATGGCCAGCCTCCATCGTCAAAAGATGCTCGAATTAGCAGCTGTGTTCGGCTCAACGCTTCGATTCTGCGGGGTGTGAGTTGGAAATGATGAGGATCGGCACCGGCTGGCAACAGGCATATCACCTGCATCTGTTTATCAAGCATGGACACGAGACCGGCCAACGGTGGTAGTGTGACAGCAATTTCAGTGGCTGAAACACAAAAGGGTGCTGACATAGTCACAGCGACAGCCATGATCAGTTGTCCGATATTGTGAAAAATCATACGCATAGATCCGTATGCTAACATTTCACAGAAAAAGTCCATCTACGTATTTGTCTCACTGCTCCATTTGTTTTGGTTTCAGCATCGTGAGTGATAAAATTCTGGTGTATGTATATGTTAATCTGCCCTGTTACCCATTTGACGAAATTTAGCATGCAGCGAAACTTGATTAACAGTCCAGTTATAGGGAAACTTTCAGTCTTATGATTTCACCAGACTATTTTTCACTTCGCTGGCGTTTGTACCAGGCTGCTCTGAACAGACAGGAGCAACCTGTTGGCTACTGTAATGTGGAGGTGCGGCGGTTGCCGGTTCGCGTGTCAGGGGAAGATGCTTTCGAATACGTCCCCTACGCCGTGCATCCGGAAATTGAGCGGACGATCTCCACATCGCTTTGCAAACTTCAGGATTATGCAGTTCGCTATATTGTGAAGGGGGATAAGGTTTCAGCCCATCAATTGCCGCAAATGGATAAGGCAATACACCGGATGGTTGCATATCTACGCAAGCAGAATCCCTATTTATCGCCCGATTTGCTTCATCACTGGTGTGTTGACCCGAAAGGGGCGATGGCACTGTTACGGGTGTATGAAGTCTTGTGGGAGCAGGCGTGGAGGCAGGATCGGATGGATGCCGCCCCCTGGTTGCCGGCAGTTAATATATTATTGTTAAAACTGATTCGCCAGAACATTACCGAGCTATCCAGTGAACATATGGATCAAACCGGAGATGTCATTTTAAACGTTTTGGGCGGAATTTATACCTGGAAATTGCAGAGTTTTCTGGAGAGTCACCTTGAGGGCGAGAGCGATATGGATCATATTGCTTCGTATGCATTGATGATGTTACCGGTTACGCCGATGGCCTTTTTGCAATACCAACTGGATGCATCTCTATTGGGTGATGACAGCCGAGTGATTCGTGCCTATGGGCTGGAGCCGGAGATCGTACCGCGCATGCGTTATCTGCATGCCAAGGGAGGGGCACATAACGAAAACGAGATGTTGCAGCTGCTGGCCGAAGATCAGCTGGGGGCGCGCTTGCAGCGGCGAACCTGGGTACGGATGTCATTGTGGAAACTTTCCGTAGACAGCGGTTGCGGTGGGTGGATGCGGTTTGTGCAGAATGCCAAGCGGCTGGATCAGTTGTTATCCGGAAACATTCATCTGGAAGGAATATTGATGAAAAACCTGCAGGCGAATCAGGAAACGCCTGTGGCCAGATGGCTGCTGGAACAATCGACAGGCTCTCGCACAAAGAAATCCATGGGGGATCCATGGTTAAAAGACAATATCACGCTTCTTGCTTTCAGGGTGTTTGAAGAGGACGTCAGGGTAGAGGTGGCACTCCGACTTTCCGAAAAAACATGGCGTGATAGAAAACAGGGTTTTGACGGCACCGGTGCTTTGGCAACAGCCCCTCATCGTCCGGATGGTGTGAACAGATCATCAGACATATTCAGTGGCGGTGGCTTCCGTGGCGACCGTCTGGGCAGCAGGAAAGCGGGCGATTCGGAAACAGCGCTTAACAAAGCATGGCATGACGGCGAACTGATATTGATTCAGCCTGATGTTACCAAAGCATTGCACAGTGGCCGAGCGTTATCGCAACGGCAGGGTTGTCTCAAAGTCGAGTGGTCGGAATATCTGGCCAAAATTCACGCCCTGCATGGGGGAAATGCCAGCGATTTTATGGCTAAAACCTTTTTGCCTGGTGTGTTGGCGCTTATCGGAAACAGGGATAAGCTGTTTCTCGATATGTGTTCGGCATCCGGATGTCTGCTACGTGGCTCGGCGCTGGAGCTGGCTGAAACCGGCATCGCTTTGCGTATTAGATTACGGGGATGGCTGGTAGAGTCTCTCAGTAGATATAACATTGCTATTGACGATGTTCACATGCCGGCATTGTCGATGTGCATGGGTATGGCTGGCGAATGGACTTTTGCCGAGCTAACAGATTCGAAACAGGGGCAGCAGCGTATTGCTTTCTCGCAGGCAATTTGCCAGGTCGATGCCGGTGTGTGTCGTGACAGTAATGTCGAACGATTGTTGCATGTCCGTGATGCAAAACATGGCGTTAAGTCTATTGGCAGAGTCAATGTAAGGGCAGTCAAAGTGGCGGATGGGCAGATTGTGCAGATGCTGCATAATACCGGTTTCGCATTCACAGCTTCGGCCAAGACTGAATTGACCGCGATGCTGGCCAATAAAGCTGTGATACGAAATTTCCGGCTGGATAAGCTTCAGGTGCAAGGCGTGCTGGATGGTTACTGTCTACCTCCCGGGGGGCTGGATTTGTTGGTTATTCAGCGTCATGGCTATGAAAGCGAGTCGCCATGGTTGCTGATGAAAGCGGGTAAGCCCAGTCTGGCCGGTATCAATATGGATATATTTGAGCTGCTTGATGGCGATCTATTGGCTTCGCAATGTATTATTGAACATGGGCTAAAGCGCTGGCAATGAATATCGAAAATGAGTATTCCGTATTCAATGGATGGTTGTCGACCGAAGATATACCACCACTGTCTGATGAGCTTGCTGTCGGCTGGTCCGGTGGTGCAGATTCAACAGCGCTGCTACTGGCATTGAAGGCGCATGGTTATCGCGTCCAGGCATGGCATGTGGATCATGGCTGGCGTCATTCATCTTCAGATGAAGCAGCGCGGCTGGCTGAAAAAGCAGCCGGATGGAAAATCCCGTTTATCAGCGCGTGTTTGAGGGAGCCTTCTAATATGCCCGGGGGTGCATCATCGACCCGTAACTCTGAGGCTGAAGCGCGAAAGGGCCGCTATGCTCAATTTCAGCGGTGGAGCAGGGAGAGTGGGTTAACGACCTTGTGTCTGGCACACCATCGGGATGATCAGGCTGAAACGGTATACATGCGCCTGTTGCAGGGTGCAGGCCCGGCTGGTTGCCGAGGGATGTGGCGTGAGCGGCAGATGGACGGTTTACGCATTGTGCGTCCGCTACTGCATCTGTCAGGGCAGCAATTACGGCAGGCGCTGGTTTTGGCCGGTATTGACTGGTTTGAAGATCCGAGCAATGCAGATATGAGTATTTGGCGCAATCGTATCCGGCATCAGTTGTTTCCGGCCATGGAAAAATCCGGGGTATCTCCGGATAAACTATTCCTCCGTTGGCAGCATCAGGCTGACCGTGTGGCGAGGAGCCTTGATGAGGTGACCGACAGCTTGCTGAATAATCTGTCAAAAACAGGTCAAAACGGTATTTGCTTGCCATGGCAAGCCTGGAAAGATGTTTCTCCGGCTGTTCGGGCACGACTTTTGCAGAAACTCATGGTTCAACTTTTGGGCGAAGGTGTAACGCCCGGACGCAGGCATATTTTACTGATTGAGTCATGGACCAAGAGAAACGGTCGCGGAGGGCTTGATTTGTCCCGTTGTCGTCTCTACAGAGAATTTGACCGCTTGCATCTACAGCCTGCATCGGCAGGTTTTGCGTGCAAAAACAGGGCTGTTGCATAAGAAATATCTGGATTTCCAGCGTATTTTATTAATCTAATATTCATGCAGATGATGCAAACTTGTCCAGTTCGGCTCGGCTTTTGTCGAGCAATGTTAATATGAGGATGATTTTTTATGGGTAAAAATTTAGTGCTGTGGCTGGTTATCGGCCTGACCATGATGAGCTTGTTCAATATGTTTTCTGCCCCGATGCCGAAAGCAGACAAGATGGCATACTCCACATTTGTCGAGCGAGTGGATCAGGGAATGGTGGAAACAGCTACCATCAAAGATAATCAGGTTGTCGGCCAGTATAGAGACACATCCGGTGAGTTGAAAAATTTTGATGTGACGGTGCCGATGAATGATTCTACCTTGTCCCAGCGCTTGCTGGATCAGCATGTGGTGGTGAATGTGAAGGAGAAAGAAGAGGTGCCGTTTTTCCTGTCGGTATTGATTTCATGGTTTCCGATGCTACTGCTCATTGGCGTATGGGTATTTTTCATGCGTCAGATGCAGGGCGGTGGTAAAGGTGGTGCCATGGGTTTTGGCAAGAGCAAGGCAAAATTACTCAATCAGGATACTGCGCGCGCCACCTTTGAAGATGTGGCTGGATGTGATGAAGCCAAGCAGGAAGTCACTGAAGTGATTGAATTTCTGCGTGAGCCTTCCAAGTTTACCCGGCTCGGGGGAAAAATCCCCAAAGGAATGTTGCTCGTTGGCCCCCCAGGCACGGGCAAAACCTTGTTGGCCCGTGCTATTGCCGGCGAAGCGGACGTGCCCTTTTTCTCTATTTCCGGTTCCGATTTTGTCGAAATGTTTGTTGGTGTCGGTGCGTCACGTGTGCGCGACATGTTTGAACAGGCAAAAAAACATGCTCCATGCATTATTTTCGTAGATGAAATTGATGCTATGGGGCGTCATCGTGGTGCCGGAATCGGTGGTGGCAATGATGAGCGTGAACAGACACTGAATCAGATGCTGGTGGAAATGGATGGTTTTGAGTCCAATGAAGGTGTCATTCTGGTGGCTGCGACCAACCGGCCGGATGTGCTTGATCCGGCCCTGTTGCGCCCCGGTCGCTTTGACCGTCAGGTCGTAGTGCCACGTCCTGATCTGCTGGGCCGTGAGCAGATTTTGAAAGTGCATATGCGCAAGGTTCCCTTGTCGAGTGATGTGAATGCCAAGGAGTTGGCTCGTGGTACACCGGGGTTTTCAGGTGCCGATCTGGCTAACCTGGTTAATGAAGCAGCGTTGAATGCAGCTCGCTATGACAGGGATAAGGTCACGCGGGCTGATTTCGAGACAGCCAAGGACAAGGTGATGATGGGTACCGAACGGCGCTCGATGATTATCTCGGATGAGCAGAAGAAAACCACTGCCTACCATGAGGCAGGCCATACGCTGGTGGCCAAACATCTGAAAAATGCTGATCCGGTACACAAGGTGAGTATTATTCCACGTGGTCAGGCGCTGGGTATTACGATGCAGATGCCGGAAGAAGACAGGTTCAACCATGATAGAGAATATCTGCGCGATCAGATTGCTATCATGATGGGTGGCAGGCTTGGTGAGGAACTGGTGCTGGGGCAGATGACCACAGGTGCTTCCAACGATTTTGAACGTGCCACCCAGCTTGCTCGCAATATGGTAACCCAATGGGGTATGTCCGACGAATTGGGGCCGATGGTTTATGGTGAGCGCGAGCATGAACCGTTTCTTGGTCGTGAAATTACACGTCAGACCAATATATCCGAGGAGACAGCACGCAAGATCGATGCTGTCGTACGCAAACTCATCGAAGAAAATTATGGGCGTGCCAAACATATTCTGGAAAAACACATGGACCAGTTGCATCTGCTGGCGAAAGCGCTGATCAAATATGAAACATTGGATACAACCGATATTGATCGGGTCATGGAGGGCAAGGAGCCCCTGTTGATCAAGGAGTACGAGAAACCGACCGGGTCAAGCCATACCCCGCCGGAAGAACCTTCTGCGAAAGTGGATGTAGGCAGTGAACCCAAAGCAGACAAGCCTGCCGGAGATGAGGCCAAGGCGAACTGATGCCATCGCGCTGGCAGCGCTCGAAAGATGGCGATGCATGGATTATGGGGGTGCTAAACTGCACCCCCGATTCATTTTCGGATGGGGGTGTTTTTCTCGATAACGAGGGTACGAATGTTGAAGCTGCTGTGAGCCATGGTTTGAAAATGTGGAAACAGGGTGCAGCAATTATTGATGTTGGCGGAGAATCAACCCGACCTGGCGCTACAACGGTACCATTACATGAGGAATTGGCACGAGTCATTCCGGTGATTCGGGAGCTGGTTGCGATTGGTTGTACAGTTTCTGTGGATACAACGAAAGCAGAAGTGATGCGTCGGGCCATGCATGCCGGCGCTACTATGCTCAATGATGTCAGTGCTCTGGGGTACGATGTCGAAAGTCTGCAAGTCGCAGCGGATACAGGGGCCGATGTTTGTCTGATGCATATGCAGGGGAGCCCTGAAACAATGCAACTGCAACCTGAGTATCATGATGTTATTCAGGAAGTATCAAATTTTTTTGAACAGCGAATTGAGGCATGTTTGCAGGCAGGTGTGCATATATCATCGATTGTTCTGGATCCGGGCATTGGTTTTGGCAAGCGTTTAGTTGATAATTTATCATTGATCCGTTCTATCGGATATTTCAAAGGCAAATTTAACATGCCGATTCTGCTGGGAGTGTCCCGCAAGTCATTTCTAGGTCTGTTGACGGATTGTCCGGTAGAAGACCGTGAGCTGGAAACTGCTGTGGCCGGTGCTATTGGTATTGCTTATGGTGCCGATATGCTGCGTGTACATGATGTTGCATTGCAAAGCCGGGCTGTACGGGCTGCATCCGCATTGAGCGGCTAATACTCTGTTCGCAACACCCTTTATGTTTCAGTATGCATGGTTGAGAGCTTTGGCAAGGCATGCGAGCGCAAGACTGATTGTGCCAATTCTAGCGAGGAAACGATGGTGAAACCCCGTCTATGCATGCCTGATGAGAGACTCTCTGAATCGAAAATTTGTTGCGGGCGGAGGTCTAGGTTGCCTTTTCTCTTGCAAGCTGAAGTAATCGAATTATCCTGAGTTCGATCATGTTGTATCGAGGTAAATCGCTCTGATGGGTAGCTGGCAGTTTGGCATTGCAGATACCGTAGATATTACGGTCGTTGCGATCGTGGTCTATTTTTTCCTGCGCCTGATCCGCGGTACCCGTGCTGTACAGATGTTGATTGGCGTGGCGATTGTTGTGGTGACTTATCAGTTGGCGCGTGCATTCGGCCTGTTCACTGTGGAGTGGATGTTCGGCCACTTCTTCTCGGCCTTTATGGTCATTCTGGTTGTGTTGTTTCAGCAGGAGATCAGACGTGCTTTGATGCGTGTGGCTATTAATCCGCTATCAGGTGGAAACGGGCCTGGTAAAGTGTTACTGGATGAGATGGTCGAATCAGCCTTCTCGCTGGTTCACCGTGGCTGGGGCGGTTTGTTTGTGATTGAACGTGATACCGGTTTAAGGCATTTGTTTGATTCGGGTGTGGAAATGGAGGCACCATTACGGCCAGATATAATTCAGTCGTTGTTTTGCACTGATGCGCCCATGCATGATGGCGCTGTAGTGATTGATCCTGATGTGGATGGTGGGCGAATTGTCGCTGCTAGGGTGCTGTTACCGTTAGCGCAGGCTAATGCTGTTCCGGGCAACTACGGCACGCGCCACCGGGCCGCTGTTGGCCTGACCGAGGAAACTGATGCGCTGGTTATTGTTGTATCCGAGGAATCAGGGGAAGTACATCTGGTGGAAGATGGCCAAATGGGGAATGCCCTGAATAGCCGGGAATTGCGTCAGGCGCTTGAGCAGCACCTTTCCGCTATAACGGCGGTATCACAAAAGAGTGGCTCTGTCGCTTCGGATCCGACTTGATGAACCGGTATATAGCGCTGTTTCGGCAATATAATCTGCAATTCTGGGCAGTATTGATTGCTATTGCCCTGTGGTTGCAGGTGCATGGTCAGGGAGAAGGTTCTGTCAGCATGGATGTGCCGTTGCAGGTGCAGGGATTGCCGGCGGATATGGTGATTGTAAATGATTTGCCTGATCATGTCCGGGTGACCATCAATGGATTGCAAACCCGACTGAAGGATCTTGATCAGCAGGATTTGACCATGCCTGTAAATGCATCCGACCTGACCACGCCGGGCGTCGTCGAGCGTGCTCCGCAATTGTCGTCCGTATCTTTGCCGGTGGGATTGCATATCGAGAAGGTTCAACCGGATCGTCTTGAATTGCAGGTGGACAGGCTGGTCAAGCGTTCAGTGCCGGTGAAAGCCCATTTTGAACTGCCTGAGGGCTGGCAGGTGAAAATTATCAGTATTAAGCCACAACAGGTGGAACTCACTGGCCCTGAAGTATGGCTGGAAACGTTACGCGAAGTGGATACGACTCCCATTCGACCAGATCTGAAAGAAGGCTCATTTGAAACCAGCACGGGCATTGAAAGTCCGTCCGGCAAGGCAATCAGACTTTTTAAAAGCAAAGTGGATATTGTTGTGCTAGGTGTTCTGTTGCGGAAAAGAGCGCACTTGCACAGTAATGCTGTGGCGGGAGAGAAGCCATGATACGACACTATTTCGGCACTGATGGTGTTCGAGGCACAGTCAATAAAAGCCCGATGACGGCTGAATTTGCTCTGACTCTGGGGCGTGCCGCCGGGCATGTTCTGACGCGGCACCTGTCACATCAGCCTCATATTCTGATTGGAAAAGATACACGGTTATCCGGTTATATGATTGAATCGGCGTTGTGTGCGGGACTGACTGCACAAGGCATGAATGTTTTGCTTGTTGGCCCTGTTCCAACACCGGCTGTGGCTTATCTAACACGCAGCCTGCGTGCTGATGCAGGCGTTATGCTTTCAGCTTCGCATAATCCCGCCGGGGATAATGGCATCAAATTTTTTGCAGCTGACGGCTTTAAGCTGGCCGATGAAATTGAGTTGGAAATCGAGGCGTGTATTGATGCATTGCCGCCATTGCCGCCAGCGCTGGAAGTTGGTAAAGCGGCTCGTGTTGATGATGCTCGCGGTCGTTATATTGAGTTTCTTAAAGGATCGCTGCCACACGGAATACGGTTGGACGGGTTTAAAGTCGTCGTCGATTGCGCCAATGGTGCCGCCTATGATGTGGCACCACGAATTCTGCAAGAACTGGGTTGTAATGTGATCAGCATGCATGACGATCCGGATGGTTATAATATCAACCGGGAATGCGGTTCGACTTATCCGGAATCCATGATTCGGCGTGTGACTGAATCAGATGCTGATATTGGTCTGGCGCTTGATGGTGATGCGGATCGACTCATAGCATGTGATAGCAATGGTCAGATTGTCGATGGTGACAGGGTTATTGCGATTTTGGCTGAACATGCGCATGACGCAGGTGTTTTGAGCGGTGGCGGCGTAGTTACCACGGTAATGAGTAATATGGGTCTCGAACGATATCTGGGGGGTATGGGGCTTGCCATGTTCCGCGCCGCAGTGGGCGACCGTTATGTCTTGGAAATGATGCGTTCCAAAGGGTGTAATATCGGAGGTGAGCAATCTGGCCATATGATTCTTCTCGACCATAACACGACAGGCGATGGCCTGATGACAGCGCTTCAGTTGCTCTCAGCTATGAGTGAGCAGGAAAAGCCTTTGGCAGACATGGCTGTTGATATGACGTTATTTCCTCAGAAAATGTGGAATATTGTTATGCCGGAGCGTAAGGATGTGCTGGCTGATGCACAGGTCATGAAACTTGTTCGTGATGCTGAGGCACGTCTGGGCAATGGTGGCCGGATCAATGTGCGGATGTCAGGAACCGAGCCGAAATTGCGTATTATGATTGAAGCCGAAGATGAGGGTTTGATGCTGGATATAGGTGAGCCGCTCATGCAGTCGATTAGTGACAGGGTTTATATGTAAGCATCTCGGTAAAGCATACCTGATGAAATATGGCTGAAAAGGGGGCTGATTAAATCACTAGCAGATGCGGCGGATCAGCATCTTCCTGAAACTTTCTTTTATCATGCGTGGCCAACCTGGCTGGATAGCTGGCTGCGCTCAATTCCCATACTTCGAGCCCCAAGATTCCAGCGTTCCTCCGGCGGTTCCTGAAAGACTATATGGTGGCTTGCTGGTGCGATAAGCCAGTCATTGTTAGATAATTCACGCTCCAGCTGTCCGGCCTGCCAGCCCGCATAACCGAGTATAAGCAAATAATGCTCGGGGCCATCTCCATCTCCCAAGTCTTCCAGTACATCCCTTGATGCTGTCAGGTGCAACTCCTGTGATATCTGCATCGTTGATTCATAGATATTCCAACCATCGTGAAGCACAAAGCCTCTGAAGTCATCAATCGGACCGCCTTCAAAGACTCTGGGTAAATGATTGTGCATATCAAATCTGATATCCGGCATGCAAATCCCAAGGTCATGCAGGACTTCAAACACATCGATTTGCCTTGGGCGGTTGATAATCAACCCCATACAGCCTTCAGCATTATGGTGACATATGAGTACTACAGCATCTCTGAAATTAGGGTCATCCAGAGCTGGGGAGGCGAGCAGTATCTGGCCAGCGAGCTGATTGATCTGCATTTGAACCCCCTGAGAAGAACTGTCTAAATTGCGCCGACTAGTCGTTAGCAGCCATTTGACGAGCCATGCGTATGGCTGCAAGCAGACTGGTACAGGATACATCTTCAGTGCCTACCCGGTCAAGAGCGGTGCCGTGATCCACACTGGTTCGGATAAACGGTAACCCGAGCGTTATATTTACTGCTTCACCAAAGCTCAGCGTTTTTAAAGGAATCAGGGCCTGATCATGATAGCAGCAGACAATAGCATCATATGCTTGTCTCATGTTGGCGGAAAAAACCGTATCGGCTGGCAGTGGATTGCTTACATTCAACCCGCAGTCACGTGCCTGTTGTGCTGCCGGAGCCAGAACATCTATTTCCTCGCGACCAAAATGGCCTTGTTCACCAGCGTGTGGATTCAGGGCGCATAGAGCCAGGCGAGGGGCTTCTATGCCGAAACGAGAGCGCAGGTCGTGATCTACGATTTGCAGACATTTCAGCGTTGAGCTTGTTTTTAATGCATCCGGGACATCCCGCAAAGCCATATGTGTTGTTAACAAAGCGACGCGAATTTGGTTGGAGGCTAGCATCATCACGAAATCTGACTGTTTGGTGGGTTGTTGCATCGCCACGGCAGATAAATGAGCAAGAAATTCAGTATGGCCAGGAAATTCAAAACCGGCGCTGCGCAGCACAGCTTTTTCGATCGGGCCGGTGACCAGCGCGGCTGCTTTGCCATGCAGACATGCATTTGCAGCTGCTTCAATACAGTGGACGACCGCTTTGGCTGTGCGCTGAGAAGGGTTTCCTGCCATGACAGGACAGGAATTTTGCGTGGATAGCGGATTCCAGCATATTAATCCTTCTACAGAATTCGAAGATGCATTCAGGGTTGCCTCATTGATGTTATCGTATTCCTTTATCGGGATATCAATATCAATCAGTTCAAGCCGTTCTTGCAGCCATTTAGCCGGCGCGGCAATGATGCTGTGTTCAAATGTATCTTTCTGGCCTGACCAGGCGCGAAGAATACAATCCGAACCAATGCCTGCCGGTTCGCCGACAGTGATGACAAGCGGTATCATGTGCTTGATGCCGGGGTTACTTTACGGGTTGTGTTCCTGCCGCATCCGGACAGGTCTGGTATTTTATGTTGGCCTCAGCCCGGAGGGAGGCTATCCATCGGGGCAACTGCTCCTGCATTTTTATATTGGACAAACTCTGGGTGATTTTATCACGATTTGCTTGCAGGGAATTGGGATCGATATGTCGGGCGGCAACGACACGGATAATATGCAGGCCAAACTGTGTTTTGACAACGCCACTGGTTTCGCCGGCATGCATGGCAAACACCACCTTCTCGAATTCCGGCACCATTGCCCCACGTTTGAACCAGCCAAGGTCGCCACCTCTGCTGGCGCTTGGCCCTTGTGATACTTCTTTTGCTCTGGTGCTAAAGGCCTCGTCACTGGCATCCTTCATTTCGCTGGCGATATCTTCAGCACGACTACGGATTTTGGTCTGGTCTTCTTCATCGGCAAGCGTGGGGGTTCGCAACAGGATATGGCGTGCATGCACTTCATCATAGCTGGAACCGACTTGTTCGGGTTCCTGCCAGCGTTCGTTCAGTGCCTTTAGAATATGAAAGCCGGAAGGCGTGCGAATGGGTTCAGTCAAGCCATGCAGTGGCAGTTCCAGTGCCGGAGTAAATCGTTGTGTAATGGAACCCTTGGTAAACCAACCCATGACACCCTGTTGCTGACGGTCAGGTGCCTCTGAATAAACTGCAACCAGCCTGGCAAAATCTTCCCCGTTCACCAACTGATGATGGATGTTACGCACCTTGTTACGTATGCTGGCTAACAATTCGGGCGTGGGCTCACTGGGAAGAGAAATAAAAATATGACCGAGTTGCATCTCCCGACGAGGTTTGGTTTCAGCCATGTATTTCCTGTAATATTCACGGATCGATTCTTCGGATATTTGCAGTTTGCTGCGTACAGCGATGTTAATCAAATTATTGATCAGAATCTGATCATGCATGTTTTCCTTGAACTGCTCTACATTGATTCCCTGTTGTTTCAATGCATCTTTCAATTGGCCCGGAAGCATTCCGTTGCTTGATTCTACACGTTCAATAGCTTTGTTAAGCTCTTCCTTGCTGACTTTTAAGTCAAGTTTTCGTGCTT
>JAUZQI010000052.1 GCA_030951095.1 Mariprofundus sp.
GTTTCTTTTGCGCATATTCAAGATCAGCAAATCCACGTTGTCTCGACATTCTAAACCCCCCGTTCGATAATCAAGATATTACCATAAATCAAAGGTTTAATCAGCACTTCCCTAGTGAACGCGATTCTTGAAAAGAAGACAGCCCAGAATTTAATGACTCATTCTCCTGGGATCAGCTTATTGGAGGCCTGTTGATACGTTTGTTGGAAGTGTATGGGGACAGCATTTCCTCTGAGCAGCTTTATAAATGGCTTGGAATGGCAGTTGATGAGCATTGTCATCGAAAGCTCGACCAGAATGAAATAAAAAAACCTTTAATATTGACAAACTAAACGTATAGACCATCTGATTCCTAATCAGAAGGCCGGGCGTTCGAATCGCTCAGGGAGCGCCATATTAAAAAGGGGTCACGCGATTGCGTGACCCTTTCTTTTTGACTGTGAAAGCATTGTACAACCAGGTTATTGAGTTATGGCTTCCTTCAGTTTTTTCATGGCGCGGGCTTCCAATTGACGAACGCGTTCAATAGAAATACCGAATTCCCCGGCCAGTTCCTTCAGTGTCGTTGGCTCTTCGCTCAAGTGACGCCGCTCGACGATGATCCTGTCCCGGTCAGTTAATGTAGTCATGGCCTTGTACAGCATCGATTTTTGATGATTTTCCCAGTTGGATGCTATGGCAATATCTTCAGGAGAGAAACCGGAAGCGGGCAGGGTATGCACCAGTGCGTCGCCTTGTTCATTTTCGCTATCCAGTGATAAATCACGCTGCAAAAAGGCGTTAGCTGTTTCCTGATACTCGTTGCCATTAATGCCATAATCTGCAGCCACTTCATCGGCTTTGTGCCCATCAAATGCAGCAATGGTGTTTTTGGCCTTCTGCAGGCCGGCAAAAATGCGCCGCTGCAGTTTATTGGTGCCCAGCTTGACGATACTCCACGAGCGCAGGATAAAATCGTGAATAGAGGCGCGCACCCACCAGGATGCATAAGTCATCAGACGGAAACCACGATCCGGGTCAAAACGTTTGACCGCATGCATCAGCCCCATGGTGCCTTCCTGAATCAAATCCATCTCAGGCAGACCAAAGTGGCGGTATTCACGGGCAATTGCGGCTACACCGCCCAGGTTTGCGACCACCAGCTGACGTGCGGCTTCACGGTCACCGGAATCGTGCCACAGACGAGCCAATCTGATTTCTTCTTCACGGCACATACGTGGTGTTTTCCTGATATCGCGGGAAAATAATGCCAGGCTGTTGAGTTCATATGATGATTTGGCATGTGTTGCTGCTGTCAATCCTGTTACCTCCGATGGTAAATCATGAGCACGCTGTTTATAAGGGTGCCGTGATGATGTTTCAAGCCTTAAGCCATGCAAGCAATTGTTGTTCGTTTGCTACTTCAATTCCGAGTTCGCGTGCTTTAGTCAGTTTCGAGCCGGCTTTTTCCCCGGCAATAACAAGATCGGTACTTTTAGAAACAGAACCTGTTGGTTTGGCACCCAGGGCGCGCAACTGCTCCTGCGCCGCACGGCGCTGTATGGATTTAAAGCTGCCGGTAAGGACAACAGTTTTTCCAGCCAGAGGGTGATTGCCTGATCCGGATGGGGGCACGGATGGTTGAACGCCTGCTGCCAGTAACCGGGCAATGACGTCACGATTATGCGGTTCGGCAAAAAAACTGCATATGCTGGCCGCGACTTCCGGCCCTACATCCGGAATATTAACCAACGCTTCTACATTGGCCTGCATCAAGCCATCCAGTTCTCCGAAATAACTGGCTAGTCCGGTGGCTGTTGCTGTACCAACGTGACGAATGCCCAGCGCATGCAAAAAACGGGCCAAAGGCCGGCGATAACTTTGTTCAAGCGCCTTTTGAAGGTTGGCAATTTTTTTATTCCCCATACCAGGCCAGCCATGCAACGACGTATAATCGAATTCGTACAGATCAGCAATATCGGTAAGCAGGGCCTCATCCACCAGTTTTGCAATCAGTTTGTCACCCATGCCTTCGATATCCATTGCTCCGCGTGAAACAAAATGAGACAGGCGTTCTTTCAACTGGGCAGGGCAGGATAGGCCCCCACTGCAACGGAGGGCTACTTCACCTTCGGCACGGAACACTGATGCACTGCAAACAGGACAGTTTTTTGGAGGGGAGGGCAGTTTTTCCTTCTCATCCACATCCACGGCTCTGACGACTTCAGGAATCACATCGCCGGCCCTGCGCACGATAACCCGGGCACCGGCATAAACCTGTTTGCGTTGTAGTTCATCGATGTTGTGCAGCGTTGCACGCGATACGATAACTCCACCTACGGCAACCGGCTGCATCTCGGCAACCGGGGTAATAACGCCGGTTCGGCCGACTTGCCATATGATTTGATTGACTGAAGTGATCACTTCTTCAGCCGGGAATTTGTGTGCAATGGCCCAGCGTGGGGAGCGTGCTACCGCCCCCATGCGATGCTGCAAGGCGAAACCATCCAGTTTATAGACTACGCCATCGATTTCGTATGGCATGTCGGCGCGCCTTTCCTGTAACCATTGATAGCGGCCCAATAAACCCTTCTCATCATTGGCTATGGAGGTGTCCTGTACGGCGAATCCGAAATCGTGTAGCCGTGCCAATAAAGCGGATTGGCTGGTGGCCAGTTCACGTCCTCCGAGGCCAACCCCATAAGCAAAAAAATTGAGGCCGCGTTTGGCCGTTACTTTTGCATCCAGTTGTCTGAGTGAACCGGCGGCAGCATTACGCGGATTAGCGAAGGCGGGTAATCCTTCGGTATCCTGGCGCATATTGAGTTCGGTAAAGGTCGCTTTGGACATATACACTTCACCGCGTACTTCCAGGACTTCGGGAAATTTTGTATCAGCACAGTTCAAATGCCAGGGGATATCGGTAATAGTACGAATGTTATCGGTGACATCCTCGCCGACTTTTCCGTTGCCGCGCGTGGCTGCAATGCTCAGCTGACCGGACTCATAACGCAAATTAACTGCCAATCCATCAATTTTTGGTTCGATGATAAAATCAGGTTTTTCTTCTCCGGTTCCTTCACGTATTTTGCGAACGAATGCCACAATTTCTTCCGGCTCAAACGCATTGGCCAGCGACAACAGAGGTTCGCCATGCTCGCGTGTAACAAACGTCTGTGATGGTATGGCGCCAATTGACTGAGTCGGAGAATCTGCCGGTACAGGCTCACCCAGTTCTGCTTCAAGCGTTTCCAGTTGCCGCAATAGCTGATCATATTCGACATCCGGGATAACCGGCATATCGAGTGTATAGTAGCGATAATTGTGTTCTTTGAGTTCAGTGCGCATGGCATCGATACGCTGCTTCAAGGTGTTGTCGTTGTTCATCCCTGTGGTGATTTTTTCAGCATGCCTTCAATGGTTTGTGTGATCGGTTTGGACATCCAGTCTTTGGCTCCAATCAAATGATGCAACACTGTTCCATCACGATCAATCAGAAATGATTAGGGATAACGGAAAACACCATAGCTGCGTGAGACAAGACTGTCGGCGTCGTGTAAAACCTGAAATGGCATCCTGTATTCTTTCATGAACGCAGTCAGGTCATCACGGCGGTGATCAACGGAAATGGCAATGATTTTCAAGCCGCGAGATGCGTATTTATCATGCAGTTCAGCCATGGATGGAATTTCCTTGCGGCAGGGAGGGCACCAGGTTGCCCAAAAATTCAGCAGCATCACTTCACCTTTCGGCAATGTTTGCATGACGCCCTGCACATCCGGCAAACTGAAATCAACGGCCTGCGCACCCTGACGAACAGATGCAGGGGCCTCGGGTAAGGATAACCAGACGATGCTACCAATGCCTGCAAACACGCACAGTATCAGCAGCCAGCGATATTTCATGCTGTGCCCTTCGTTCATGACTGTGCTCCCGCTGTTAATCCAGCCAGTGATGTCTGCAACGCATGTTCTGTTACCCGGTGTCTGAATAACTCCTGGTCATCCACCAGCAATACCGGGACATCCAGTCCGTAGCGAACGAGCAGCGCCTTGTCGTGATCCACGTCAATTGTTTCCCACGAACATAGCCCCTGCTCAGCCGCTGCCGAGACCACTGCCTTGGCATCTTCGCACAGGCAGCAGTTACGGCGACTCAGCAATTGAATATGCGGTCGGAGCATATTGCTGGAATTAATCTCCTGCTTTCCGTTTCTTGGGCAGCTTGACCAGGGCAAAAACCTGATCGCCCCGTCTGTCCAGCATGACACGCAGCACTTCACCAGATTTGAAATGTTTTGCCAGTTTCGAAAAGCTGCTTACATTGTTCACATCCTTTCCATTGATTCGATAAATAACATCACCGCGCTGAATCCCGCCGCGTGCTGCAGGCATACCGCGTTGCAACTGTTGCACTACGATCCCTTGTTTGACACGGGTCTGTAATCTTGCCGCCAGATCAGGGTTCAGATTATCCACCACCATACCGAGGCGAATCTTGGCGCTGTCACGATGCGGGTGATCGTTTGAAGCGGTTTCTTCATCCGTCATAGCTTCTACCTTGACGGTGACCAGTTTGTGTTTGCCATCGCGAATCAGGCCAATTTTCACTTTGTCGCCTGGTGCGTGACGGGCTACACGAAGCGGCAGATCATGTGCTTTTTGAATTGCTTTACCATCAATGGATACGATCACATCACCGGGCTTGATGCCTGCCCGATCCGCAGCAGAACCGGCCACGACTTGCGGCACCAGCGCACCTTCGCGGTCTTTCAGACCCAGCGCCTGCATGGTTTCCTTATCTACATCGGTGATATGCACACCGAGGCGTGCCCGGGTCACGTGACCTTTTTCACGCAATTCATCCATGACCGATTTGGCCAGATTAATCGGAATGGCAAAACCAATGCCATTGTTTCCACCGCTGCGTGAATAAATAGCGGTGTTGATACCCACGACTTCACCCCTGCTGTTGAACAAGGGGCCACCGGAATTGCCCGGATTGATGGCGGCATCGGTTTGAATAAAATCATCGTAGGGGCCGGAACCAATCACACGGCCCTTGGCTGAAACGATACCCGCAGTCACTGTTTGCTCCAGGCCGAAAGGATTGCCGATAGCCACCACCCAGTCGCCCACGCGCAGCTTGTTTGAATTGCCCAACTGAACAGCTTTCAGATGTTTCGCCTTGAATTTGATCAGAGCGACATCCAGTTTGGGATCGGTACCAATGATTTTTGCTTCGTGCTCGGTACCATCCCGCATTTTAACAATGACTTCGTCTGCGCCTTCCACGACATGATTATTGGTCACCACATAACCGTCTGCCGACAGGATAAAACCGGTACCAAGAGCGTGTCGTTCCTGTTGCTGGCGTGGCATATTACGCAAGAAATCATTAAAGAATTCATCAAAAGGAGAGCCACTATGTGGCGATCCAAATCCTGGCGGTAAGCCTTGTTGTGCCTGTTGTTTTACATGCTTGGTGGTGCTGATGTTAACTACGGAATCAGCTTGCGCTTCTGCCAGATCGGCAAAGCTTTCGGGCATCGCCTGAGCATGCGAAATCCACATCACCGCAAGAAATAATACCGGGAACAATCGTTTGATTTGATTCAATCTTAACTCCTTATGTGAAAATACAGGCCGATTTGTAAGCCTGTTGGATGAAAAAAAGATGAAAATTCAATGTCAATGAGATGAAACAGGCAAGGAATCCCCAGGGTGTCCTGAAGATGTTCTAATAACACGCACCATGCGCACATCCAGTCCGGATGTCGAATCTGATGCAAGACCGGCAAGATGTGATTTGTACCAGAGATAATAAACCAGCACCGCTAGAAGCCCGCCCAATGCGGCCACTGCCTCCACGGCAGGCCAGCCCAGGTGCAGAGCCATGCTGCGGGTGACCAAACCGGCGACAACGAACGCCAGCATGGGGATGGCATATAACCGAAAGGCAATGCGTAATACGACGCTGTCCGGCACTTCCAGTACTACCCTGTCGCCGGTTTTTGCACCGATTTTATTATGCACACGCAGTTCAATTACACGCTCAACCCATGAGCCCAATGTGGCACATGAAGTTTTACCGGCGCAATCGCCACAGGCGCTGGCGCGACGGCCACTGACAACGGCCTCATGCCCTTCCACTGCGATAACTGTGACCTGTTGCTCCATGCACGCTCCTGTATTTTTTGCAGCCCGATGCAACGAACATCAAGACGAGTCGATTTCAAAAGCCGCAGCTTACACTAGCATGGATTATTCATAAATCGTTTATAATGGTTGTTTCGATGCAGTACGTGAACAAGCGAGAACCTGGTCATATTTGTGAACAACACAGAGCCACTTGCAAAAATCTGAGTGGGGAAGTAAATCGCCGTTCACGGCTTTTGCAAGTGGCTCCACAGCTCATATTTTCTTGCTGCGCCAGTTTCACGCACCTTCCCTACGGCACACGGCTATTTGTTATCCGGCTGATTTATCCATGCCGATTAACTGAAACAGTTCCAGCCTTGAGGATGGATTGTTCATAAATGCACCGGTCAGTTTGGAGGTTGTCGTCCATGAATTGGCTTTTTGAATGCCCCTGTGACACATGCAAAAATGCTGGCATTGAATAATTACGGCCACACCTTTTGGGTCGAGTACTTCGTCAATAGCATTGGCAATCTGCATGGTCAGCTTTTCCTGTACCTGCAAACGTTTGGCATAACCCTCGACCACGCGCGCCAGCTTGGACAGACCGACGACGCGACCGCGCGGGATATAAGCCACATGCGCCTTGCCGACAAACGGCACCATATGATGTTCGCAATGGCTATGCACATCGATATCCGAAACCAGCACCACCTCATCATAACCACACACCTCTTCAAAGGTTTTCAGCAAATGTTCGCGCGGGTCTTGGCGATAACCGGAGAAATGTTCGTACATGGCGGCGAGCACCCGTGCCGGGGTTTCCTGCAGGCCTTCCCGGGTTACGTCTTCGCCGATATATTCCAGCAGGCCGCGTACATGCGCCATGCCGTGGATATTTTTCGGATCGTTCAGGTCAAAGTTTTCAGTCACAACACTCACTTCCTTTTCGTGATCTGCGGTGCACCATAGCGCAAATTTTCTCAAGGCAACACCCTCTTGGCGTGTTGTTATATCAGGAGGTGCCATGTTTACAATCGATCTTTTGCGCCATGGCGCGCTGGAAGGCGGTATTAAATATCGGGGCAAGACCGATGATCCGCTGACGCTACAGGGAAGGCAATCGATGGATCAGGTCTGGGGGTCACTGGCGGGAGAAATAGAGTGTATTGTTGCATCGCCATTATGCCGTTGCGCCTCGCCATCCAAAGCCTGGGCTAAACAAGCAGGCATTCATTGCATCATTGAACCGAGATTGGCTGAAATGAACTACGGCGAATGGGAAGACAAGACAGTTGAAGCTATTAAACGGGAATATCCAGGCATGCTGGAACAATGGCGTATCGACCCGACCGGTATGCGTCCGCCCGGCGGCGAAGCCCCGGAAGAATTAAGGCAGCGATTAAGCGAATGGTGGCAAGAAGCACGGGTTCGTTTCGATGCCCACCACATATTGCTGGTGGCACATTCCGGCAGTCTACGCATGTTGATTGCTCTGTTGCTGGGTCATCCCATTGCGTACACTCGCACTATCGATATGCCATACGTTTGCTGGAATCGCATTATTTATCGGCAGGGGGAAAGTCGGTTGATGGATGTGAACAGACCCTAATTCTGAGTCACGGCCTTGCCGAACAGACGCTGCATCAGATGCTTGATATCCAGTGCGATGCCAAGCGCAGCCGGAACCGAAAACAGCGTGATGACGGTGGAGAACATTAGCCCCCACGACAAAGCCAGCGCCATGGGTGCTACAAAGGGATCGAAGCCGCCCCAGCCATAGGCGGTGGGCAGGAGACCGACGACGGTGGTGATCGCCGTCAACAATACAGCTCTGAGACGGCGTTTGCCGCTTTCCAGTATTGCTTCTCGCCATGGTACGCCTTCGTTGATCAGGCGCTGGATAAATACGGCCATCACCAGCGATGCGTTGACGACCACGCCGGTCAGGGCGACAAAGCCCATCATCGCCATAAATGAAATCGGTGCGCCATGCAGGAAAAAGCCGACAATAATACCGATCACCCCGAACGGGATGGCCAGCATCACCAGAATCGGGTAGCCGATGCGGTTAAACTGGATGGCCAGAATAGCGAAAATGCCGAGCAGGGCGAAGACAAAGCTGAAAATTAATCCGCGCACCGATTCCTGTGTTTTCTCCTCTTCGCCGCCCAGATGGACGCGCACCTTGCCTGCATCATCGCCCATCCATTCGCTGCGATGTTGTTGTACCAGCGCATTGAGTTGCTTGGAGTTCATGTCAGTATGATTCACTTCAGCAGAAACGTTGATCACACGTTTGCCATCTTTGTGGCGAATGCTGCTGGTTCCCTCCCGATTCTCCAGTTTGGCGATGCGGAATAACGGCACCAGCCCGCCGCGCGCATTGGGGATTTCCAGTTTCATCAAGGTATCGAGATCACGCTGCGCCTGATCGGGATAGCGGATGGTGACATCGATTTCTTCCTTGCCGCGTTTGATGGTGGATACGCGTAAACCATCGAAGGCGGCGCGAATATGACTGCCGGCGGTGGCCAGATCGACGCCGGCATACGCGGCCAGTTTACGATCCATGACGATGCGAATTTCAGGGTCACCCGGTTCCAGATCACTCTCAATGGCATAAACGCCCTTGACCGTCGCCAGCATGTTTATTAACCGTTTGGCGACTCGGGTCATGCCCTCTTCATCGTCGCCGGTGAGTTCCACCTGCAGGGCGCGACCAACCGGCGGCCCCGGTTTTTGCATGGCGAAACTGATATCCATATCCGGGAACAGCGGCGGAATTTCTTTTTCCAGTACGTTCATCACCGTATAGGCATTGGTTGTGCGCTGGGTGAACGGAATCAGGATAACGCGCTCGAAGCCGAAACGATCACCAACCTGTTTCAGCGCTTCGCGCTGGTCAGCGCTGTTTTCACCGGCGATCATGGTGGTGGTTTCCAGTAGCGCAGGGTCGATACGCTTACGTACTTCAACATCCAGTGTTTTCAACTGATCGCGCATGCTTTCCAGCGTGGTGCCGGTAGGCATGGCGACGCGCAAATAAAAGGTCGATTCAGCACCGGAGGGGAATAGCTGGAATTTCATCGTGCTGGCTAGCATGACCGTAGCTAACAGGCCGCAAATGGTCAGTAGGATGGTCAGGTAACGCAGCTTGACGGCCTTGTGCAGAAACCAGACATAAATGTTGGAAATCCAGGTGAACAGGATGCGTTCTTTGGGGTGTTTGTTGGCATTGGCTACATCGCGGATGTGATTGGGCAGAATAAAAATCGCTTCAAACCATGAGAAGCCCAGCAGTACAATCACCACGACCGGGATGGAATACACGAATTTCCCGATAATACCGTCCATATACATCAGTGGCAGGAAAGCCACGATGGTGGTAAGCACGGTGGCCGTGACCGGGCCAATTAATTCATAGGTACCTTCAATGGCGGCCTGTTCGGGGCTAAGGCCACGTTCCATATGGTAGGTGGCGTTTTCACCGATAATGATGGCATCGTCCACCATCAGGCCGAGCACCATAATAAAGCCGAACATCACCAATAGATTCAGGGTGACGCCGGCCATGTACAACACAGCGATGCCGGAGAAGAAAATAACCGGCAATCCCCATGCCGTCGTTAGCGCCACGGCGGGACGCAGGAATAATAGCAGCAGCGCCAGCACCAGAACCAGTCCGATAGCGCCGTTATTGGTCAGCACACCCAGCCTTAAACGGGTGATGGTGGATAAATCGTTGTAGATGCTGACATGCACGTTGTTACCGTAGGTTTTCGGTACGGTGGCCAGATAGGCACGCACTTTGTCGACCAGTTTGATAATATCAGCAGCGCCCTTTTTGACGACGATCATATTGATAGCCGGATCACCGCGCGCGCCGACATAGCGGTACGGGCGTTCCAGCGTTTCATTGACATCGGCCACGTCTTTCAGATACAGCGCCTGACCGCGTTCATTGGCGCGCAAGACCAGATTGCCGGCATCTTCGGCGGAGGCGAATTCACCGGTGATACGAATAATCCGTTGCCCGTCGGCAGCTTTCAGGCGACCGCCCGGCGCATTGATATTCCAGCCCCGAATCAGGGCGGCGATATCGTTAATGGAGACTCTGTGCCGCCGCATTTTTGCGGGATCAAGTACAATGCGAATCTCCTCTTTGCGGTCGCCCTGCACAAAGACTCTGGCGACGCCGTCAATATTGCGCACATCATCCTCAATATGACTGCTCAGGCGTTTGAGTTCCAGGGGCTGGAAATCACCAAAAATTGAAAATGTCAGCACCGGTGCCTGCTCCGATTTGACTTCCATAATGACCGGGTCGGCAGGCAGGTCCACAGGCAGGTCGGCGCGATTGATGGCCTGCTGAATATCCGAAACCAGTCGGGAGCGATCTCTGAAATTCGGATCGACTTCAACGGTGATTTGCATGTTGCCGGAAAATGCCGTGGAGCGAATGGCATTGATGCCGTCCACACCCTTCATTTCCTGCTCAATCGGCGTCACCAGTAAACGCTCGACTTCGCGTGGCGCGGCACCCGGATAGGCGCCGGTGATGGCAATGACATCGAAATTAATGCTGGGGAACGCCTCGCGCTGCATATGCATGCCGGCGTACAATCCGCCCACCAGCAGCATGATGGAGGTCAGGTTCACCAACACCCCACGCTGCACAAAAAATGCAATCACCTGCTTCATGGTCAGGGCATATCGGTGGTTGTTCGTGCGTGTTGCGCGGCATCGGTCTGATAAATGCCAAGATCATAAAGCAGCCGACCCTGCGCCCATGCCATCTGTTGTTCAGCCAGTTCAATGGTCAGTTGTTGCAACTGCGCATTCAGGGCGGCATTGCGTAATTCCCCCTCAAACTGCACCACGGTGGCCGTATCCGAACGACCCTGCCGATAGCGGTTCATTTCGGCATTGAATTTTTGGTGCTCTGCCTTCACCTGTTTTTTAGCCAGTTCCAGCGTCGGTGTACCCGAGAGTATGGCAATTTTGGCAGCCGAAATATCATCCGTAATTTGTTTTAGAGCGCTGATGCGCAAGGCCTCGATACGCTGGCGTTGCAGTTCGGCTTTGCGAATGGCGGCGTTCGCAGTATTGCGACCCAGCGGATCGGACAGCTCCAATGAAAGTGATGCAAAATGATCATGGGTAGAAAATCCGGCTGCGGCGGCGGGCAAGGGGGTTTTGTCTAGCGCACGTGTGCCTAGTTGGGCGACCAGATCCAACTGCAGTTGATCCGTATCGCGGGCAATGGCCAGTTGGGCGTCGGCAGCCTGCATTGGTGTGGCTAATACCTGCACCACGGGGCGCAAGTGTACTGCTTGTTTAACCGCAGTATTGATGGTGGGCGTGGTTCGGGGGGGCTGGTTGCCG
>JAUZQI010000053.1 GCA_030951095.1 Mariprofundus sp.
GGGCGGGACTCTGATTATCGGCAGGAATGGTGATGGAGAAATAGTCGGGATGGATGATGTGTTGGCTGATGGAGAACGACTGGCTAACCTGATTGCAGACAGCATCGCCCCTAAATGAATCAAAAAAATGAATGTACGAAAGGAGGAATATCTGTATGTCAGCATTAGTTAGTAAAGAAGATGCGCATAGGCTTGTGGATCAACTGCCATCCCATGGTTCGAACACCATGGGCGCAGATTGTAGTACGCTTGTTGTCAGAGCTTCTGTTACAGGAATTTAATGCGAGAGAGGGACGTGACATTAAGTCAGGTTGTTTTCATAAAAGCACATGCCTAACGCGAAAGAGGGACGTGACATTCAGTCACGTCCCTCTTTCTTGTTGGTACCGGAGGCCGGACTCGAACCGGCACGGCCGTGAAGCCACTGGATTTTGAATCCAGCGTGTCTACCAATTCCACCACTCCGGCATGCAAGGTATTCACCAGGTTATCAGTGCTCATCTTTCATTCAGCCCATTGACCGGCATCACACACTGCTCCGGCTTATTGATGAAGGCTATTGAGAGACGGCGCGAAGCATTGTCATCTGTCTTTCTGCTGTCAAGCTGTTGCTGCAGGAGTGTTACTGCTGGCCATTCACTCAATTGCTTCTTTATGTGACGGGCAAACAGCATGATCTTATTTTGTAGCACTATAGGGACTCAACCTGGCGCTGCCGGATGAATGGGTGGTGAAGTGTTTCCTTAATGTCTGTGGGCGGTTGTACCCTCGGCAGGTGAGCGGCAGAAGCCGCGAATCAAATCTTAAGACAGAGCTGGATGCACATATCAGTGATGCTTTAGTATGCGCAGGATCAAAGGAGAAAAGATGGCAAATGAGCAGGCCATAGGCATATTCGATTCAGGGGTGGGGGGGCTGTCGGTTCTCGCACATATTCATCAGCGCCTGCCGAGTGAATCGCTGCTGTATATAGCAGACTCCAGTTATATGCCCTACGGGTGCAAACCCGAGGCTGTTATTCAGAAACGTTGCGTGGAAATTTCAGCGTTCCTTTCCCGTCAGCAATGCAAAGCGATTGTTGTAGCTTGCAATACAGCAACTGCCGCAGCGGTGCATCATCTGAGAGCATCGTATTCCTTTCCGGTCATCGGTATGGAACCTGCTGTGAAACCGGCCGTCTTTCACAGCAGAAGTAAAGTAATTGGCGTGTTGGCAACCAGTACGACGTCGGCCAGTGATAAATTCAATCGTCTGGCAGCACGTTTTGCACAACATGCAAGGCTTATAGTTCAGCCTTGTCCGGGGCTGGTTGAGAGGATCGAATCGGGTGATCTGACAGGCGATAAAACCCGTGACATGCTTTCATCATTTCTGCAGCCGTTGATGCGGCAAGGTATGGATACACTGGTGCTTGGTTGCACGCACTATCCATTTATCACTGCATTGATCAGAGATATTGCCGGCGGTGATATCCATATTATTGACACTGGTGATGCAATCGCTTGTGAACTGGAGCGGCAGCTTCAGAGCCGGAAGTTGTTATCAGAAAACAAGACAGCTTCAATCAAATTCTGGAGCAGTGGCGATGCAGAGAAAGTTGCACCCGTGATGTCCCGGCTATGGGGCGATAAAATTATGGTGCAACAACTTCCATTTTGATCTGACCTGGTTGGGTTTTATTTATTTGCTTGCACCTGATTGATTTATGGATATTGTTCGCGCCAAATTATTTCATTAACGAGGATAAAACCAACATGAGTATAAAGAAAATAACCAAAAAAGAACTGACTACAAAAGCTGCTGAACTGAGCCTGAAAGGTGCAGCAAAGCTGCGCAAACCGGAACTGATCCATGCTATCCAGATTGCAGAAGGCAACACAGATTGTTTTGCCCGCATTTCAGATTGCGTTGTCAGCCCATGCTTGTATCGGGCTGAATGCCAGGTTTAAGTTCGGCATATATGTTGAATTAAGCGTGGGCCCAATGTGGCCCACGTTTTCGTTACAGGCGCGAATCCGGGCTGTGCACTCCGGCTCCTATGGTTTGTTGACCCAGGCCGCTTTGATATGATGTTTTCTGGTCAAATATTCTTTTTGAGTATCAGCTTCCTGTTTACTGGCAAAGCCGGCAACACGTATCCTGTATCGTGTTTTTCCTTTTGCTGAATAGCGGCCGATTTCAGCAGTGATTCCTTTTGCCTTGAAATTTGACAGTGCTTTTTTTGCCGCTGAAAGAGAATCCAGCGACATCAAATTGACGACCCAACCGGTATAGGATTTGGCAGCTACAGGTGTAATTGAAGCTTTGGGTTTGGAGGGTTTGCTTTTAACAACATGCTTTCCGGAACGACTGGCCCCGCTCTGTTTTGCAACCAGACGGTTCAATGAGGAAAGCTGTTTTTCCAGGTTGTCTATCTGATCTTTCAGCCCAACACTCTCTTGGCTAACTTGTTGCTCCAGTGATGAAATGCGTCGTTCCATTCGTTGCATTTGAATATCCGGGTTCAATATGGTTGGCGTTTCGTGCTGGACGGATGCATTGTTGTTATTCTCGGCACCGGGATTAAACCAGACGGCAATTGCAGCGATCAACATGGCCCCAATGGCAAAAATTGTGATTGGTTTTATTCCCGTGTCCGGGGTGGCTGATGATGGTGTGGATCTATCATCTTGCAGTGGAGATATTTGAGGGGCACTGATTTGTTTTTCCGTTTCTTTGTCTGCTGTTAGCTGTTCTTTGGCACGGACGGGGGCAGGTTTTTCAATTTCTTCAGATGGATCGAATTCTGTTGCCAATACAGGGTTTCCCGGAATACTCGGTTCTTTTTTTTCGTGCGTTTCTTCTGTGAACCGGCCCGTGTCCCATGTGGACTCAAATGAATTTTCCACTGCTTTATCTGCCGGTTCATCCAGTAGATCAGCAGGGAATAGATCGGCTGTGCAGGTTTCATCTTCTTCGAATAATTTACTGTTTTCCGCTTCAGCCTAATCAGCTTGTTCAAAACGATTCAGGCTGAAATCCTCTTCAGTGATTTTATCCGTTGGTTTATCTGTCATGGGGTTCAACTCCTGATTGTCTGATCACTATCTGTATGTTCATTTATAAATATGCAGGCCTATGCATTTATCCGGATTAATATGAGCCACTTGCAAAAGTTGTGAACGACGATTTACTTTCCTACTGCGGCGCACTACGAACTGGAATTTCGGAGAATGGAACCACCATGCTCCTCATTCCATTCCAAAAATGCACGCGAAGCGGGATTGCAACTTATCCACTCAGACTTTTGCAAGTGGCTCACATGAAACAAACAACGCTCCTGCACAGGGTTTCCACTCCGCGATAAACATATATCACGGGGTGGAAAAATCCATGCGCGTTGGGGAAACCGCATCCAGCAATTCTGTGTCGGCCAGCCAGCCACTTGTGGCATCAGCAATGGCATCGGCGTAGGGAAGATAGGGTTTGATATCGAGTACGGGCGTTCCATCCAGCATATCGTGGCCTTCGATATGTAGAATTCTGCCTTCTATACTTTTCAGGCAGACAGCTGATAGTCCGATGCTATTAGGCCGATGAGGAGCGCGGGTTGCGAACATGCCACGCCGGATTTTCGGGCCGCGAGGCGGTATCACTGTAGGATTCCAGCCTTGATTCAGATGCATCCAGTAAATCACCCAGATATGCGAGAAACCCTCCAGATCTTGCAGTGCCTGATCAAAATTCATGCCTGCATTGAGTCTGATTTGCGCTGTTTGTGCTTCCCCCAGAACAGGCTGACGGGGTGTTGCAAAACGTTCATGATAATTACTGTGTACTACTCCGATGGCTTGCATGTTGATATGCAAGGCAGCGCTATCGGCATGGTTGATCTCATCAGTATATGACTTTGGAGATTTACGGTTTTTGTGCTCTTTGTGTTCCAATTGACTCATGTAGTCTCGGTTTCCGGCTGTAGCAGTACAATCCTGTTATCCTTGCAGTCCACTATAGCGATACCACCTTTCTGTAACGCACCGAACAGAATGGCATCTGCCAGAGGTTTTTTAATGTGTTCCAGAATCAGGCGCGCCATCGGACGGGCACCCATCAACGGGTCATAGCCTTGCATTGCCAGCCATGTTTTGGCCGTTGGGGTGACGTCCAATTCCACTTTTTTCTCTTCCAGTTGTGTTTCCAGTTCTATCAGCATCTTGTCAACAACGTGCAGAATAGTCTGTTCGGATAGTGGCGCAAAACCGATACTGGCGTCGAGTCGATTACGAAATTCCGGCGTAAAAATACGTTTTACAGCCTCTTCATCCTCTCCCTGGCGCGGTTGCGGATTAAAGCCAACCGTATTTTGCTGCATTTCAAAGGCACCGGCATTACTGGTCATAATCAGCACGATATGACGAAAATCGGCTTTACGGCCATTATTATCAGTTAGTGTGCCGTGATCCATGATCTGTAGCAGCAGATTGAACAAATCAGGGTGCGCTTTTTCGACTTCATCCAGTAACAGTATGGCATGCGGATTCTTGGTGATAGCCTCGGTCAGCAAACCGCCCTGATCGAAACCCACATAACCCGGAGGTGCACCGATCAGCCGGGAAACGGTATGCGCCTCCATATATTCGGACATATCAAAGCGGATCAGTTCCACGCCCATAATACGGGCCAGTTGTCGAGCCACTTCCGTTTTTCCAACACCGGTCGGGCCGGTAAACAGGAATGAGCCAATCGGTTTTTCAGGGTGTGAAAGACCTGCACGTGCCAGTTTTATACTTGATGCCAGTTGATCGATGGCTCTATCCTGTCCGAAAACAGACAGCTTTAGATCCCTATCTAAATTCGCCAGACGTTTTTTATCGGAGGCATTGACCTGTTGAGGTGGAATGCGAGCCATTGAAGCAACCATGCTTTCAATATCATGAACATTGATACGGCTACGTCGTTTATCCTTTGGTTTTACACGCATGGATGCGCCAGCTTCATCCAGTATATCAATAGCCGAGTCAGGCAAGTAGCGGTCGCCCAAGTGTCGTTTGGCAAGTTTGGCAGCCTGTTCTATAGCTGCCTGGCTGAAGTGTACACGATGATGCTCCTGCAGTTTTGCTTTGAGACCTTTAAGAATATCAATCGTTTCTTCTATGCTGGGTTCCGCTACATCGACTTTCTGGAACCGGCGGGACAATGCCCTGTCTTTTTCAAACAGGTTACGAAACTCTTGATAAGTAGTGGCACCTATACAACGCAACTCACCATTGGCCAGCGCCGGTTTGAGTAAATTGGACGCATCTATAGTGCCTCCACTGGCTGCACCGGCACCGATAATGGTATGAATTTCATCAATGAACAGAATAGCTTGTTGCTCTTGCTCAAGTGCATGCAAGACTGCTTTCAGGCGTTCCTCAAAATCACCACGGTATTTGGTTCCTGCTAGCAGCGCCCCCATATCCAGAGCATAAATTGAGGCATGTTTGATGACATCTGGTGCTTTCTTTTCTTCGATTCTGAGGGCCAGACCTTCGGCAATAGCTGTTTTTCCAACGCCGGCTTCACCGACCAGGAGCGGATTATTCTTGCGTCTGCGACAAAGAATCTGGGTGCAGCGACCAAGTTCTTCGTTGCGGCCAATAAGGGGATCAATTTTCCCATCTCTGGCTCGCTGACTCAAATTAATGCAAAAACGCTGCAGTGGTGTTGTGCCTGCTTCCGGTTTGTCTGTTTCCAGCGCGGGGGTCTCAGTAGCCTGGGCAGACTGGCTATCTTCATTGCTGAGCGCTCCATGTGCCATAAAGCTGACAATATCGAGCCGGGAAATACCCATACGATTGAAAAAATGCACGGCATGGGAATCTTTTTCGGAGAATATAGCTACCAGCACATGTGAACCGGTGACTTCGCGTTTTCCAGAAGCCTGGACATGCATGACAGCGCGTTGAATGACGCGCTGCAGGCCGACACTGGCGGTCGTTTCACCCGCATCATCAGGAAGAATGGATATATGTTCGCTGATAAATGTGGACAGATCATGGCGCAAGGTTTCAATATTTGCATGGCATCCGAGTAATACACCCAGTGCATTGGGATTATCGAGCAGGCCTAGCAACAAATGCTCGACAGTCACAAATTCGTTGCGGCGAAAATGTGCATTACGAAATGTATCGTTCAGAGTTTCTTCCAGTTCCTCACTCAAGATACCCATGGGCGCATCCTCATTTCCGTATAGTTTATTATATTCTAACCCGTTAACACAATGTTATGACATCAACATGATTCGCTCAAATGAAATCTTTGCACTATACATCAGTCGTCCGAACTGTGTTCCATGATACAACGCAATGGATGGCCACTGGTGTGACTGGCTATGTCAACCTGCTGAATCTTGGTTTCTGCAATATCACGTGGAAAAATACCGCAAATGGCGCTGCCATCATAATGAATCTGTAACATAATTTTGTTGGCTGCTGTTTCCGATTGATGGAAGAAACGTGTCAGAATATCAACCACAAAGTCCATCGGGGTAAAGTCATCATTCAACATAACCACACGATACAAAGGGGGGGGTTGCAGTTGAGGTTCTGCCGTTTCTACCTCAGGTTTGCGGATAATCTCGGGCATCTCTATATCGTTCATGTGGTGATATTAGAGGCTGTTGGCGTGAACAGCAATGGGTGTTTGGCAGATGTGGTAGCATGGCCAGACTGAAAATATTTCATGGAGTTAAGACTATGGCGGAACTGAAATGCATTTTGTGGGATGTTGATGGCACATTGGCCGATACTGAACGAGACGGACACCGGGTTGCCTTTAACATGGCATTTGAGGAAGCCGGGCTGGAACGCCGCTGGGATGTGGCGACCTATGGTGAATTGCTGGCTGTGACCGGTGGTAAAGAACGCATTCGATTTGATATAGATCGTGGCGGTATGCCGGAAATGCCCTATGAAGAGATTGCTGCTCTACACGCGCGTAAAACGGTGCATTACCAGAGTCTGATTGCGGCAGGCCGTATACCGCTCAGGCCGGGTGTGCGGCGTTTGCTGGAAGAAGCATATGCGGCTGGTATTACACTCGGGGTTTCGACAACAACAACCCCGGCTGCACTTGATGCGTTGATTGAACACTCATTGGGTGCCGAGTGGTTTGATCGTTTTGCTGTATTGGCAGCAGGGGATATTGTACCGGCCAAAAAACCGGCACCGGATATTTATAACTATGCCATGGAACAGCTGGGCGTGCCTGCCGGGAATACGCTGGCGTTGGAAGATTCTGCCAATGGCTGGAAATCTGCGCATGCTGCGGAGTTGAAGTGTGTGGTGACAGTGAACGGCTATACTTGCGGTCATGATTTCACTGGTGCCGATCTGGTGGTATCTGAACTGGGTGAGCCGGATGGCAGTGCTGCTGAATTATTGCAAAACCCCCATCATCTCGTATGCCACCATGTTGAACTGAAGCATTTACAGGCGATTTTAGATGGCTGATGAAATGGCTGAAATACGGTTGTTTGACAGCCATTGCCATGTGAACTTCTCGCATTATACGGATGATCGAGATGCTATGTTTGAACGTATGGCTGCCGGAGGTGTGGAGGGCTGTACGGTCGTTGCCGTTGATCTGGATCATGTTCATGAACTAAAGGCACTGGCTGAAGCCAGGGATAATGTCTGGTTCAGTGTGGGGGTACACCCCAATCACGAGGCGGAGACCGAGCCGGATGTCGATACATTATGCAAGCTTGCAGAGCATCCGCGTTGCGTTGCGATAGGGGAAACAGGAATGGATTTTTTCCGCGAACATGTCTCCCCGGCTATTCAGGAAAGACGCTTTCGTACGCATATTCGCGCCGCTAAGACGGCAGGAAAACCGGTCATTGTGCATAATCGTGAAGCCGATATTGCGAGCCTGCGAATTCTATCTGAAGAAGGAGTCGGGGAGTGCGGTGGTATCATGCATTGTTTTTCTTCTGATTGGGAAACCGCCAGTCAGGCGATTGATCTCGGCATGTCGATTTCGTTCTCAGGTAATGTGACGTTCAAGCGTAATGACGAGTTGCGCGGGGTAGCCGAAAAAGTTCCCGATGAGTTACTCATGATTGAAACTGACTCTCCCTATCTGGCTCCTGTGCCATGCCGTGGCAAAAGGAACGAACCTGCATATGTACGGTATGTGGCTGAGTGCATTGCTCAGGTGCGGGGTATCTCACTGGCACAGCTGGCCATGCAAACCACCATGAACAGCAGGCAACGGTTCATTATTTGATCTTTATGCCCGATTCAATACCTATCCACAGTGTTTGTGGATAACTTTGTGGATAATTTTATTTGTCACTTTAAATCGATATGATGATGACTATTTCTGCTGCCAGCGATAACATACGTTACAGATAGTATAGTCGTTGTTTAACAGTAATTTAAAAATTTATATTAATGTAAAATATAGTATTTATAGCTAACTTTATGAAGTGATGAGTGCGCAGAATCGTGCGGTGGATATTTATTTCATATTTTGCAATTTGATGTGACAGCACGGCTAATTTCATGCAGAAAAGTGTCACCATAGCGGTTTAACTTGGTTTCACCGACACCTGAAATATCGAGCATCTGACTGGCACTGACAGGCTTGATGATAGCCATTTCGGTTAGCGTTTTATCCGGGAAAATAACGTAGGGTGGTACATTCTGTTCCTTGGCCAGCCGGCTGCGGAGTTGGCGTAATTGCTCGAACAGGGACTGATCCTGAGCTGATAACGTTTGTAACATTACTCGCGTTGCTGAGGAAGTTTTCTTTTTCTTTGTTTTCGATATCTTGCGCAGCTTTCTTAGCATAACCGTCTGCGGTGTTTTAGTGCGCTTGAGCAGAGGCCATGACTTTTCTGTCAGTTTGAGCACACCATAACCTTCTGAGTCAGTGGCAAGGTAACCATGAGCGATCAGTTGGCGGAAGATGCCACGCCATTCCACACTGGTATGTTCACCACCAATATCAAACGTGGACAGTTTGTCATGGCTGTTGCGCCGAATTCGCTCGTCATCCTTGCCGGTGAGAATATCAATGATGTAATGGGTGCCGAATCGTTCATGGGTGCGATAAATGCATGACAATGCTTTCTGGGTGGCAATCGTGGCATCCCAGGTTTCAGGTGGGTTCATGCAATTATCGCAGTTGCCACACGGTTGTTCCAATACTTCGCCAAAATAGGCCAACAGGGCTTGACGCCGGCAGGAGGTCAGTTCACAAAACCCCAGCATGGCATCGGTTTTTTGCAACATCATACGCTTGAACTGTTCCTCTGCTTCACTGTTTTCAGTGAACATGCGTAGATTAATCACATCTTTCAGGCCATAGCTCATCCATGCATCGGACGGATCCCCGTCGCGCCCTGCACGGCCTGTTTCCTGATAATAGGATTCGATATTTTTTGGCAGATTCATGTGCGCAACAAAACGCACATCCGGTTTGTCGATGCCCATGCCGAAGGCAATGGTTGCGACGATGATGACACCATCTTCGCGCAGGAAGCGTTGCTGGTTACGCTGGCGAATATCCTGGCCAAGTCCGGCATGATAGGGCAGGGCTGTCCGGCCTTTTTTATTCAACCATTCAGCAGTGACCTCTACATTTTTTCGACTTAAACAATATACAATCCCGGCATCTTCAGCATGGTTTTGCGCGATGAACTGCCATAAGGCATCACGACTGTTGCCGGATTCTGCAATGGCATAATGGATATTAGGGCGATCAAAGCTGTTGATGAACACCTTCGCCTGCCGTAGTGATAGTTGTTCGATGATTTCATTGCGTGTCCGCTGATCTGCTGTGGCAGTAAGTGCGATGCGAGGTACATTCGGGAAGCGCGAATGCAGTAAGGATAACTGTTGATATTCCTTGCGAAAATCATGACCCCACTGGGATACACAATGTGCTTCATCAATGGCGAACAGGGAGATGTCACATTGGTTAATGATGTTCAGCGTGTGTTCATTCAGAAGGCGTTCGGGAGCCATGTATAACAGGTCAATGTCACCGGCCAGAAAATTATTTTCGACTAAACGCTGTTCGCCCGGGTGCAGCGCAGAGTTCAGAAATTCAGCCCGAATACCGAGCTGTTTCAAGGCATCCACCTGATTTTGCATCAGGGCAATCAGTGGAGATACAACAATGGCAGTGCCGGAACGGATCAGAGCCGGTAGCTGATAGCAGATTGATTTACCGCCACCCGTTGGCATTAGAGTCAATACATCATGACCCTCAATCAGCGACCTGATAATCTCAGCTTGGTGATGGCGGAAATGATCATAACCAAAGGTGGATTTCAGGATATGGCGGGCTTGTTGCATCGACCGGATTATCCACAATAAACCATGAACTAACAAGTCAGCGGTGCTATCAATTCTGTATGCGATTTGTCTATGTTGTTGTAGCCTGCATTATTCATAAATCGCAGTGATGATCGTGCAAAGGCTTTGTTCGCAATGGATTCAACCGAGAAAGGAGTACGTAGCCATGCATACGGACGGCAAAGGAAGCGCTGATCAAACCATGATTCACGATCCTGCATGTGAAATGAACGATTTCTTCGTTAAAGATTTGAGCCATAGCGGTGCTATGTCTTGCAACCTTTGCCTTGAACTCGCCCATTTCCCATTGCAGCCTCATTAAACCAGATTTAATCAGCGCTTCCCTAACGAGAGATTGGTTGCGGGCCAGGGAACAAACGGGGGCGCAGCAGTATTTGTGAATAATGCAGGTTAGTTAGTAATATGTAGTATTCGTTTAATGTTCACAGGAATTATACAGGATGTTGGTTCGATCAAGTGTATCGAGCGTGAACCTGGACAAGCTCACATGGTGTTTGAAACGGCTCTGAATCTGGTGAGCTGGCAATTGGGTGATTCCGTGGCTTGCAACGGATGTTGTCTGACCATTACCGGCTTTCCTTCAGCGGCCAATTTTGCTGCAATGCTGTCACCGGAGACATTGCGCTTAACAATATTTGCCGATGCCTGTCCGGGCGATGCCGTGAATCTGGAATCTGCTCTGCGTATGGGTGATGCGCTCGGCGGGCATATGGTGACAGGGCATGTTGATGGCACAGCTTCAGTGCAGTCGATTCGGGAATTGGGTGAGCATCGCGAATTTACATTTCACTTGTCGGATGAACTGGCTCGTTATGTCGTAGCCAAGGGATCGATCACGATCAATGGCGTCAGCCTGACAGTAAACCGGGTGGGCAGGAATGACTTTACCGTCAACCTGATTCCCCATACCTTGTCGCACACCAATCTGGAGGCCCTGCAGGCAGGTGCTAATGTGAATATCGAAACCGATATGTATGGCCGCTATGTGGAACGGCTGATGCAGTTTTAACGGAGAAACCATGGCCATCGCAACAACCGAAGAGCTGATTGAAGAGCTGAGAGCCGGACGCATGATTATTCTGGCTGATGATGAAGATCGTGAAAATGAAGGCGATTTGATTATGGCGGCGGAGTGGGTGACACCGGAAGCAATCAATTTTATGGCCACGCACGGACGCGGCCTGATCTGTCTGGCCATGACACAACAGCAGACCGATCAGCTCGATCTGCCGTTGATGGTGGCTAATGCCAATTCAAAATTCAAAACCAATTTCACCATTTCCATCGAGGCTGCCGAAGGCGTGACCACGGGCATATCCGCTTATGACAGGGCTCACACGGTACGCACAGCGATTAAGGCTGATGTAAAGCCGTCGGATATCCATTCGCCGGGGCATGTGTTTCCGCTGGTTGGGCGCGAGGGTGGTCTGCTGGTGCGTGCAGGGCATACCGAAGCCAGTATTGATCTGGCGCGGATGGCAGGCTTGAAGCCTGCCGGCGTGATTTGCGAAATTATGAATGAAGACGGCACCATGGCGCGTATGCCGGAACTAAAAATATTCGCTAAAAAACATACGTTGAAGGTGGGCTCGATTGCCGATGTGATTCGCCACCGGCTGAAACACGATTCGCTGGTCAAACGTGAAGTGGAAGTGCGTATGCCGACCGAATTCGGCGAGTTTCGTCTGATCGGGTACACCAATGCAGTGGACAGGGCCGAACATGTTGCGCTGGTGATGGGTGAACCGGAGGCCGAACGTCCGTGTCTGGTGCGGGTGCATTCGGAATGTTTGACCGGCGATGTATTCACGTCGCGCCGCTGCGATTGCGGTTCGCAGTTACACGCCGCCATGCGGCAGGTCTCTGAAGCGGGCGAAGGTGTTATTCTTTACCTTCGGCAGGAAGGGCGCGGCATTGGACTGCTTAATAAATTGAAAGCGTATAATTTACAGGATGCCGGACACGATACAGTGGAGGCCAACAAGAAGCTGGGGTTCAAGGCCGATTTGCGTGATTATGGTATTGGTGCGCAAATACTACGTGATTTGGGGCTACGCCGGTTGAAATTGTTGACCAATAATCACAAGAAAATCATTGCGTTGGACGGTTATGGTTTGGAAGTGAGTGAGCGCGTGCAACTGCAGGTTGGTGCGCATGAAGATAATATTGCTTACCTGACCACCAAGCGCGACAAGATGGGTCATATGTTATCCATGAACGGTGATGATTTGAAAGGAGAAAAAGCATGAGCCTGGATGCACCGCATCTGGCAGGCAATGTCGATGCCACTGGGTTAAGCGTTGGCATTGTTGTTAGCCGTTTTAATGCCGATATTACCGAAGCGTTGCTGTACGGCGCTATTTCCGCCTTGAAAGAGCATGGCAGCAGGGATGAATATTTGACTATTGTACATGTACCGGGTGCGTTCGAGATTGGCACGATTGCAGCAAAGATGGCTAATTCAGGCCGTTTTGACGCGATTGTCTGTTTAGGTTGCGTCATTCGTGGTGATACGGCGCATTTTGATTATGTATGTCAGGGTGCGATGGATGCAATCGGTAAAGTCGCACAGCGTGGCGATGTCGGCGTTGGCAATGGCGTATTAACGCTGGAGACGCATGCGCAGGCACTGGAACGCGTCGGCGGCGCACATGGCCATAAAGGCGAAGAAGCCGCATTGACTGCGGTGGAAGTGGCGCAGCAGTTAAATTTACTGGAATGATAATTATTCACACATGGTAGTCACTGAATCAAATTGCCGAAAATCTGTTCGAGAGCAAAGAGGGAAGGCGGAGCCTGTTATTACAGATGAGCATTTCTGATGCAGCTATCGGAGAGATTAACGGTGATCTGAACAGTTACTGGAGGATTAATGGCGAATCGTCATATGGCGCGCGAATCGGCGCTGGAAACATTATATGCATGGGGCTCTGCTGAGCAGGACAGTGGCATGATTCCTGACCTGTTGGCCAGTCGTTTGCAGCATGAAGATCGTGAAGAACAGGATGAGAATTATTTGCGTGAAGTGGTCTATGGCGTCACTGATCATGTTGAAGCGCTGGATGAAATCATCAAAACAGCTGTGCGCGGACGCAGCCTGCGTTCCGTTGCCCAGGTAGAAATCAATGTGATTCGTTTGGCCGTATGGGAAATGCAGAACCGGCTGGAAATTCCCTATCGTGTAATCATCAATGAAGCTCTGGAATTAACGCGTGATTATGCTGGTGAACCGCCGCGCGGTTTTATCAATGGTGTGTTGGATAACCTGGCTAAACAATTGCGATCATCCGAGAAGAAATAAGTTCAACGTCTTGCACGCAAAGGTACGCAAAGAAAAGGCAAAACCCGATTACTGTGTCTTTGATAAAATCATTCACCAGCATGTCGATCCCTAACTTCTATTGCCTTTGACTTCCTTGGCGTACCTTTGCGTTCATTGCGGTGAAAAGTTTTTGACTGTACAAACACAACTCTCGGAAACAGGCTGTTACTATGAAATTTGATCGTTATTACATTTCTGCTGAAATTAAAAAGAATCTGCATCAGATGGGGTTCAAACGTCCTACCGATATTCAGTTCAAGGCCATACCCTCTATTCTGGAAGGAGAGGATGTGCTGGCGATAGCGCAGACGGGTACGGGTAAAACTGCTGCATTTGCTATCCCGATTATCGACAAAATCCATCGATTTAAGAGCAGTAAACGCTCTTACGGCATCAAATGCATCGTTATGGTGCCAACAAGAGAACTGGCGTTGCAGATTGGCGGGGTGTTTAAAAATATCGCAGCACATACGCGCACCAAAGTATTTACGCTGCACGGCGGGGTGGAACAGGATCGCCAGATCGCCAAATTACAGGATGGTATAGATGTGCTGATTGCGACGCCGGGTCGTATGTTTGATCTGATCAACCAGCAGGAAATCAGACTGGCCAGCGTCTCGACACTGGTGCTGGATGAAGCCGATCACATGCTCGATCTCGGGTTTATTGAAGATATTAAATACATCAAGAAAATGCTCAGGGGTAAGCATCAAACGCTATTCTTTTCCGCCACCATCAATGATGAAATCAAAAAGCTGGCTTATTCACAGGTCAAAAGTGTGGCGATCCGAATTCAGGTGTCACCGAAAGACCGGATATCAAAAAATGTATCCCACTTTGTCATGTTTGTGGAAATGGATGATAAACGTTTTTTTCTGCAACAATTTTTACAGCAACATGACGAGCACAAAGTGATTGTGTTTGTCCGCACCCGTGTGCGCGCTGAACGCGTTCTCATGGCAATGGGCCGGGTAGGGATTGAGGCTGTGAGTATCCATGGCGACAAGGACCAGGCTGAGCGTTGCCTTGTGATGCAATCATTTCGCGAAGGTGAGCAGCGCATTTTAATTGCTACAGACGTAAGCGCACGGGGCATTGATGTGCCGGATGTCGAATATGTGATCAATTATGATTTGCCGGAGAAGGTGGAAAATTATGTCCACCGTGTGGGTCGTACCGGGCGCGGTGTGAATAAGGGTGAAGCCATATCATTTTGCAGCAGCGAAGAGAAACCTCTGCTCGAAGCCATTCAGTCTTTCATTGCCAGGCCGATTGAAGTGATGAATGTAGATAAAAAAACCTATGTCGATATCACCAGTACGCCGCAGAGTCTGGATGCACTGGTGGCTGAACATGAAGCATGGTTGACTGGTACAGCTAAACGGTCGAAAAAGAGAAAAAAACAGTAAAACAGCTGGAGATAACTGATGATGGAAGAGCCGATTGAGGGGATGTTATCAGCGCATGAGGCGCGGGTGCTGGGATGTTTGATGGAAAAGCAGATGACAACACCGGATTATTATCCGCTGACGCTGAAAGCACTGACTACCGCCTGCAATCAAAAAAGCAGCCGTGTTCCAGTCATGAACCTGACGACCAGTGAAATCGGTGGTGTGGTCAATGGTTTGCGAGGCATGGGTTTGGTGACTGCACGTATGGATGGCCGGGCAGATCGTTTTGAGCAACACCTCTCCCGCAAGTTAAGTCTTTCGACCAGAGAGCGGGCTGTGCTTTGTGTATTGATGTTACGCAGTGCGCTTACCCTCAATGAAATACGTATCAATACGGGCCGGATGGTCAGTTTTGACAGCTCGGATGAATTGCAGGTTTTGCTTCAATCACTGATGGATCGGGATAAGCCCTTGCTGGTTCGTATTCCGCGCGCAGCAGGACAAAGGGAAGACCGTTATGCGCATCTGCTATGTGGTGAACAGTATATCGATGCGGCCCACAAGGCAGACGTTTGCACAACAGCGGGCAGCACAAATAGTGAACAAGATCGGGGAGATGATCGCATGATACAACTGGAAAAGGATGTCGCTGATCTGAAAAAAGAAGTGCAGCGGCTCAGTCAATTGTTCGCATTGACTGAAGACTAACAGTATCAAGAAGTATTATCGGTTGCTATGGATTCTGATAAGCTGAAAGCATCGATTCATGCAAAGGCATCCGAGTATGGCTTCAGGCTTTGTCGGGTCACGCGCCCTGAAGTAGGCAGTTTGCATGGAGAAGCACTGCAAAACTGGGTGGAATCAGGTATGCATGGTGATATGATCTGGATGGCAGAAGATGTGCGCCTGCAGCGCCGTAAAAGTCCCGAATCCATGTTGGAAGGCGTGCAATCGATTATCACAGTGGCCATGCCGTATACAGCGCCACCGTATTCGCTTGAGAAAGCTTGTGCAGTCACCGGTTCAGGTGTGATTACAGCCTATGCTCATGGCGATGATTATCACGATTTGATGAAGAAACGTCTCAAGGCGCTGGCAGCGAGTCTGGATCGTTTGCCGGGTAACCATGATCAGCGGATTTTTGTGGATACCGCCCCGGTTCTGGAACACGCCTTGGCCGAGTCAGCCGGTCTGGGTTGGCAGGGTAAACATTCCCTGACCATTCATCGCGACCTGGGGTCTTGGTTTTTACTTGGTGAAATATTCACCACGCTTGAAATTGAACCGGACAAGCCGGCAACGAATCATTGCGGGACTTGCTCTGCCTGTATGGATATTTGTCCGACCAAAGCGATTGTTGCACCCTATGTGGTGGATGCACGGCTGTGCATTTCCTATTTGACCATTGAGTTTGATGGTTTTATACCACGCTATTTGCGGCCATTGATGGGTAATCGTATTTACGGATGTGATGACTGCCAGATGGTCTGCCCCTGGAATTCATATGCGACCAACCAGGCAGCCACGATTGACGATCTCAAGGCTGATCCCCTTCGACCCCGAGGGGAGAATAATCTACCTGATCTTGCTAGCCTGCTGCATCTGGATGAAGATCAATTCCGGCAGCGTTTCCGTAAATCACCCATTCGGCGAACAAAGCGGCGTGGACTGTTACGCAATGTCTGTATTGCCATGGGAAACTCAGGATATGTCGGGTTTGTGGGTGATTTGATGCAGGTATTGGGTGACAATGAAGCACTGATCCGTGGCCATGCTATCTGGGCACTCGGATGTTTGGCCAACGAGCAGAATATGGATGTTGTTATTGAAACTCTAAACGGTCTTCTGGACAGGGAAGATAATTGCAATGTACTTGAAGAAATATCTATATCTATAGAAAATATAAGGGGAAAATATGGTAATACCTAAAGCTTTTATTTTTGATTTGGATGGTACCCTGGTGGATGCCTTGCCGGATATTCAGGCCAATGCCAACCGGGCGCTGGAATCGCTTGGCTATGAATTACGTTTGAGCCTGAAAGAGACGCAACCGCATGTTGGCGGCGGGGCGCATAAGCTGGCATCCAATGTGTTGGGGTTGTCGATGGAACATGAGGAAACAATGGCCCTGTATCATGCCTTTGCTGATATCTATGAGCAGCATCCGGCGGATTTTGGCAAACCCTTTCCGGGTGTGATGACTGTACTGGATACACTCAGAGATAAAGGTATTCCCGTTTCATGCGTAACAGCGAAACCGGCCAAGGCACGCATCAAAGTGCTTGATGCACTGGGGTTGACCCCGTATCTGACGCTGGCTTTGTCACCTGAGGATGGTTTTGCCAAGAAACCTGCACCGGACATGTTATGGCAGTGTTGCAAAGCCATGGGGGTGGATGCTTCCGAGACGGTAATGGTGGGAGATACGCGCTTTGATGTTGAGGCCGGATTCAATGCAGGTTGCCATACGGTCGCATTTGCTGAACACGGTTATCAGGATGTACCGCCCGAATATGCGAGCCGGGTTGTTTCCCTGGTCGAATTCACCGATCTGCTGAAGCTGATCGATGACTGATCTGTTGATGACTGGCGGGTTGGTTGCTGATAATAAGCTGACTGGCATTTACGCCATTTTACCTGCTGATCTGGATATGGATAACCTGCTGGTCAAAGCAGAAGCTGCCCTGAAGGGTGGTGTTCGAATCCTGCAATTCCGTGATAAAAAACAGGGATATAAACGGCAAATCAAACGCGCCAAAGCGTTGCGTAGCATAACGCGCGACTATGGTGCTCATTTCATTATCAATGATTCCGTTACGCTGGCTCTTGGTGCCAAGGCGGACGGTGTACATCTGGGTCGCGATGATGCGCCCAATCTGATTCAACTGAGAAACGAAGTGGGCGATGATTTCCTGATCGGCATTACTTGCCGGGCTGATGCGGCGTTTGCCAAGTCGGCGCTGAAGGATGGAGCGAGTTATATTTCCTTCGGCGCGGTGTGGAAAACGCATTCCAAGCCGGAAGTGCCGGAAATCGGATTGAATCGGCTGGTCAAGGCACGGCAAATGTTTCCAGATGCCAATCTATGTGCGATTGGCGGCATTACGGAACACAATATTGCGCAGGTTAAAGCTGCAGGAGCAGATTGCGCCGCTGTGATTTCCGGGTTGTTTGCAGCTGATGATATTCAGATACGGGCTGAGAAACTGGTGAAGATATGGAACAGGGTATGAATGGTTCAGTATCTTCACGTCCAGTCTGCCTGACGATTGGTGGGTCAGATTCCTGTGGTGGTGCAGGGATTCAAGCTGATCTGCGCGTATTTGATGCGCTGGGTGTGCATGGCTGTTCGGCTATTACGGCGCTGACAGCTCAAAACCCGCTTGCAGTTACCCACATCGAGCCTGTATCACTGGCTCAACTGGATGCTGAAATTCATGCTGTGTTTGATTATTATGATGTAGCTGTAGTCAAAACCGGTATGCTGGTTGATGCTGAACATATAGCCCTGATTTCGGCACTGCTGGATCAACTGCATCGTGGTGGGCTGGTCATTGATCCGGTACTGGTATCCAGCACTGGAAGGCCGCTACTGGACTCGGGTGCTATCGGCACATTGATTGATGCTCTGATACCGTTGGCTACGCTGATTAGCCCAAATTTTGATGAAGCAGATGCTTTGCTTGGAAAGCGTTCCGATCACTCCAGCACAACAGTTATGGAGATGGCCGACAGGTTGAATTGTGCGGTTCTGCTTACCGGCGGGCATCATGAGGGCGAACAGCTTACTGATCGATTATGTGATGACGATGGCGTATTGTATGAATTCAAACATGCCAGACAGGTATGGAACCGCGATCACTGCCATGGGACGGGTTGTCGTCTGGCTTCTGCCATCAGCGCCAATCTGGCTCATGGAAAGTCGCTGCCTCGAGCTGTCGAGATTGCTGTTACCTATATTCAACACTGATTTTGATACAAGAACGCTAAAGGTATGTTCTGCAATGATTCAGAACTGAAAATAAAATTGTACATTTGCCACTCTTTTCATTTTCAGCGCCTATAGATAGTATTTATCTATCCTCATAACTTATTGAAATTAAAAAGAAAAACAGATAAAGCTTTATTTTTTTTGCAGTGACGCTATAGTGCGCCACCGTTTTTGCAGGCCGAATATGAATGATATAGGTCTGCTTTTCTTTTGGAGGCTTCAATGGTTAAACTATATTCCGATCCGCATTGTCCGAATTCGCATCGCACTCGTATTGTGCTGGCCGAGAAAGAACTACCGGTCGAAACGGTTGAACTGGAAGCAGATAACCTCCCGGCTGATTTTCTCAAGATCAATCCGTATGGCAAACTTCCAACCGTCATTGATCGGGATATCGTTTTTTTCGAATCTGCCGTCGTGAATGAATATCTGGATGAACGCTATCCGCATCCGCCGTTGAAACCGGGTTCTCCAGCCGAGCGTGCCCAGATGCGCCTTGCTGTTCTTCAGTTGGAGCGTGAACTCTACCCCCTGTACATCGACACCCAGAACAGTCGCAAGAAAAAAGACGCCGTAGGCAAAATCAAGGTCTATCTTGGTTCGCTGGACTCCTATCTGGGTCGTCAGAAATATTTCATTGGCGAGCAATACACACTGGCGGATGTAACCTTGATGCCGATTCTCTGGCGCTTGCAATCCATTGGCGTCGATGCCGCCAGCTGGACTAATCTCGAAGATTATATGGATCGTTTATTTGAACGTCCGGCCTTTGAACGTTCGCTGTCTGAATTCGAACAGATGTTGAGGGATTATTAAGGCAGTGCTGATTCATTCAGCGTTTCCGTGCAGCCCATGGATGGGCTGCCAAATCAGGTGCGTAACTGCTTGATTTTTCCCATTAAGAAAGCAGCGGTTCTATCGACTGAATCTTTCAGTGTGTTTTCACTTTAAATGAGCCACACGCAGGGCTAACATACGCTCAACCAGCATGTACGCATTCACATGCAAGAGGGGGCTTCATTGTTCGATGTTATTAAGCCGGGTGATCCAGAGTGGGATAAAACGACTGCCTACATAAGAGAAACCTATGCCCGAGCCTATGGCGCTAACATTGATTCCTTTATGCCACAGATCATGCGTGTGTCCAGTGCCTCCGGAGATTATCGGGCAGTCATGGGTTTCCGGCTGGCCGGGCAGGAACGGTTGTTCCTTGAAAACTACCTGGACGATCCTGTCGAGGATGTAATCTCACGTTATCTTGGAAAACCGGTCAATCGTTCTGAAATTATTGAAGTGGGTAATTTGGCTGAAGCTGAACCGGGTGATGCACGCATGGCCTTGATTGGCGGTACAGCTTATATGTGGTCATTGGGTTGTCGCTGGCTGGTATTTACCGGTGTGTCGCGTATGCGAAACTCTTTTCGGCGCCTGGGGCTGGATATCTGGGAATTGATGGCGGCAGATGAAAACATGCTGCCACCCGAAGAGGTTGCCAAGTGGGGTAGCTATTATGATGCTTACCCGGTCGTTTGTTTTGGTGATATCAAGCAGGGGCATGATAACCTGCAGGAGCTTTGGGCCAGCTTGCGCGATACATGGGCAGCTGCCGAGGAAGCTGGCTTGGAAGATGCAGTGCGATTGGGCAGGAATATTGACGGGGTAGCTGATTGAGCCGGGTGCTGGGGGCGCTGGATCGCTTTACCAGCGAATGCCCGAATCGTATAGCTCTGGATTCCGTTACAGCATCGCTTACATATAAAGAATTATCGGCTGCGGTTACGATGTTGGCAACCGAACTGCAACAATCTGGTGCGCATGTATTGGCACTGGCTGCTGATAATTCACCGGCTTGGGCCGTGGCAGATCTGGCTTGTATCAGGGCGGCAATTCCGCTGATTCCAGTACCTCATTTCTTTTCACCAGCCCAGATTGGGCATTTGCTGCAACAAGCGGGTGTGGATGCGCTTATCACCGACAGGGCTGAATCGATTGCTGCTTTGCTGCATGGTTTGTCGATTGATCATCAGCCAGCGCAACAGTTATCTATCTCACTTGAGATAGTTTTTATTAAGACTCCTGAAATAGAATTGCCGAATGCTTGTGCAAAAGTCACGTTCACATCCGGTTCAACCGGCGAGCCCAAAGGGGTTTGTTTGCAGCAGATAAACATGGAAACGGTGGCCGCATCACTGGCCAATTCAACCGGTGCTGAATCTGACGATCGGCATTTGTCATTGCTGCCTTATGCTACATTGCTGGAAAATATCGGAGGTTTATATGTACCTCTGTTGGCCGGAGCCACAATTGTTGTGCCGGGGATGGCTGCGGTTGGCATGAGCGGGGCTAGTGGCCTGGATGTCGAACGCTTTGTAATGGCTCTGCATACTTCCAAATCAACAACCTGTATTATGATTCCCCAGATGTTACATGCACTGGTTGCTGCCCTTGAGCAGGGTTTACAGAGACCAGCCAGTCTTCGATACATTGCGGTTGGCGGTGCGCCTGTTTCTACGCATTTGCTGCAACGTGCCGAGGTGCTTGGTTTGCCGGTATATGAAGGATATGGATTATCCGAAGCTGCCAGTGTTGTAGCTGTGAACAGTGAAGGAAATTGCAGACCTGGAAGTGTTGGTAAGCCATTACCGCATATTGATCTGAAGTTTTCCGAAGATGGGGAGATTCTTGTGCATGGTGCGCTGTTCTCCGGTTATCTGGGTGAGGCTGCACTGACTGTGGATGATTACTGGCCGACGGGTGATATCGGCTATCTGGATGAGGACGGTTTTCTGTTTTTGAGCGGACGAAAAAAACATATTTTTATCACTGCATTTGGTCGCAATGTATCGCCGGAGTGGATGGAGCGGGAACTATCAATTGAACCTGCCATTGCCCAATGTTGTGTGTTCGGAGAAGCACGGCCGTTTAATGTTGCTGTCATAGTTCCGCGAGAGTCTGTGACTGGTAAAATGGTACAACAGGCAGTGGATTCCGCGAATGCGCGTTTGCCTGATTATGCGACTGTCTCGGCATGGGTGAATGCGTATGAACCATTCAGCGTAGGCAACGGTTTATGGACAGGTACCGGAAGGCCGCGAAGACTGAATATTTTAGATGTTTATGCCGATAAGATAGATCAACACTATAAGGAGAGTTGAATGGCATTTTATGATGAACTGATTGCGGCCACAGAAAATGAACGTAATGATTTATTGTCCATCCCGTTTATTGGCATGGGGGCGGCGGGCCAACTGTCACTGGAGAGTTATCAGGCTTTTCTGGAGCAAGCCTACCATCATGTAAAGCATACGGTACCGCTATTAATGGCGACCGGTGGTCGGTTGCCTGAGCGACTGGAGTGGTTGCGTGAGGCAATCGGTGAATATATCGAAGAAGAGATGGGCCATCAGGAATGGATTCTCAACGATATCGCGGCCTGTGGTGGCGATAAGGAAGCTGTGCGTGACGACACAGCGATGGCGGCGACTGAGCTGATGGTCGCTTATGCTTATGATACTGTTTACCGCAATAATCCGGTTGGGTTCTTTGGCATGGTGCTGGTGCTCGAAGGCACCAGCGTGGCGCTGGCGACCAATGCAGCAAACAATATCGAGCAGGCTCTGGGGCTGCCGAAAACAGCGTTTTCGTATTTGAACTCGCATGGTTCGCTGGATATCGGGCATGTCGATTTTTATGAAAAGCTGATGAATAAGCTGGATGAAGAAGCAGACAAACAGGCAGTGATTCATTGTGCTAAAATGTTCTATCAATTGTATGGTGATATTTTCCGTAGCTTGCCGCTCGTGCGGTTGGAGGAAGCATAAATGGAAGTCAAAGGAAAACGTGTTGTCCTGACCGGCGCAGCCGGTGGTATGGGCAGAATTCTGGCTGCAGGATTGCATGCCAAGGGCGCCAAATTGGCATTGGTGGATGCCAATGCCGATGCCCTGCATCAGGTGGCAGCGAAGTTGGAAGACTCATATCCGGTGGCTGGCGATCTTTCGTCGTCGGAGGGTTGCCGGATTGTCGCAGAAGAATGCGGTGAATTGCTTGGTGGCATTGATTTATTGATCAATCTGGCCGGAATCAACAGTTTTTCTGCTTATGAAGATGAAAGCCCGGATAAACTGGAACTGATGATGCGGGTCAATCTGTTGGCACCAATGTGGCTGGCACGGACAATACTACCTTCCATGCTAGAGCAAAATTCGGGCCGAATTGTTAATGTCGGCTCTATTTTTGGCTCAATTGGTTTTGCTTATTTTACAACCTATTCTACGACCAAGTTTGGTCTGCGTGGATTTTCCGAAGCTCTGCGCCGTGAACTGGCCGATACCAATATCAAGGTAACATATATCGCACCGCGTGCAGTGAAAACGCCGATGAATAACGATGTGATTATGCAAATGGGCGAAGCAACAAACATGAATATGGATGCGCCCGAAGATGTGGTGAAGAAAATCATTGTAGCTATCAATAACGACCGCAAAGACATCTATTTTGGTTTCCCTGAAGCGTTATTTGTGCGCATCAATGTGATGTTTCCGCGTCTTGTCGATAAAGCGTTGGCTGCGCAGAATCGCATTGCTCGTAAATTTGCCAAAGCCGAATAATAAAAAGAAAGTCAAAAGCATTTACCACAGAGTACACAGAGTTACACGGAGAAAACCAAAGACATATTAAAGTATGAAACAGAAACTTCATGATTTTGTCACTAATATCTAAGAATTTGTCTTTCCTCTGTGGAACTCTGTGTACTCTGTGGTGAACAAAATAGAAGGGAGCGTTGAATGAAAATGATTAAATGGATGATGGCGGTGGTTGCTGTCGTGGGGCTGATGACGAGTTCGGCCTGGGCTGGAGAAGTCGATGATGCCGTCTTGAACTTGCAACATGAATGGGCGACTGCAAACTACAAGACTGCCGATGATCAGAAGGAAGCGACGTTTAAGGCGCTGGTGGATAAGGCTGCGGCATTGAGCGCCAAATATGCGGATCGCGCCGAGCCAAAAATATGGGAAGCTATTATCCGCGCCGGTTATGCCGGCGCAATGGGCGGCATGAGTTCGATGTTCAATGCCATGCCACAGATGGAGCAGGGGCGTGATCTGTTGCTGGCAGCTGAAAAAATCGATGCCAACGCGCTGCACGGTTCGGTTTATACCACGCTGGGTAGTTTCTATTATATGGTGCCTGGCGGTTTTATCGGTTTTGGCGATGATGACAAAGCGCTGGAATATCTGACCAAAGCACTCGCTGTTGCACCGGATGATATGGATGCCAATTATTTTACGGGTGATTACTGGCTCGAAGATCATGAGTATAAAAAAGCCATCCCTTACCTGCAAAAGGTGATTGATCTGCCTGCAATTGCTATTCGCCCGGTGTATTCAGCTGGACGCAAGGCCGAAGCCAAAGCCAAACTCAAGAAAGCTAAAAAACACGTTCACTGATTTATCTGCTGTAACAAATGACCGGCTGCGAATGCAGTCGGCCATTTTGTTGTTTTTTGAAGTTTCATTCTCTGTTTCTTTCCGCCATATATGTGAACAATACCAGCGTTTCAGGCTCTGTTTGTATCTCCCTAAACAGGAATATTGTATAACGGACAACCAAGTTCAGCCTCTCTGCTATATTTATCAATGTCGTAGCGATGTGATGTGGTCGGCAGCAGGACGTGTGATGACAGAGAGTGTTGAAAGGCGGGTATTAAGCCTGTGGCAGCGATGGGGAAAAACAGCATTCGGGCGCAGACTCTACAGTCGTGTACTGGCATATATGGTGCCATATTCCGGATCTATTCGCCCGCTGGTGCTGCGACTCGAACCCGGTTATGTGCGCATAGAATTGCGTGACCGGCACGCCTTGCGAAATCACCTGCATTCCATCCATGCTATTGCACTGGCCAATTTGGGTGAGCTGGCGAGCGGCTTGGCCATGCTTGCAACACTGCCTGATGATGTGAAAGCCATCGTGGTACGACTGGAAATTGAATACCTGAAAAAAGCGCGAGGCCGACTGCAGGCCGAAGGGTGGGCCGACGCCCCTGCCGGAATGATTACAGAGCCCGTAACACATGTTGTGCATGCCGAAATCAGCGATGCAACAGGGGATGTAGTTGCCCGCCTGAATGTTCATTGGCAATTAAAACCAAAGGATACGGTTTGATGAATGGCGCACGTCTTGAAACATCTTTGACCGAAACACTATTTACCAAACACGCAAGCGTGAATGTGCCGCTGATTTGCGGGCCGATGTACCCATGCTCGAACCCTGAACTGGTGGTCGCTGTTTCCGAGGCGGGCGGTCTGGGCGTCGTGCAGCCAGTGTCTCTCACTTTTGTGCACGGGCATGATTTTCGCCAGGGTCTGCGCCTGATCCGGCAGCAGACATCCAGGCCTGTCGGTATGAATGCCCTGATTGAAAAATCATCACAGCGTTACCATGAACGCATGCAAAAATGGGTGAGCATCGCGTTGGAAGAGGGCGTACGCTTTTTTATCACATCGCTGGGCAACCCGCGCTGGGTGGTAGAGCGTGTGGCTGAATATGGCGGTATCGTTTATCACGATGCGACCGAGCGAAAGTGGGCAATGAAGGCGCTGGATGCCGGTGTCGATGGTTTGATTGCTGTCAATAACCGTGCTGGCGGCCATGCCGGCGGATTGTCGGCATCGCAATTGTTTGATGATCTGTATGATCTGAATCTGCCCCTGATATGCGCCGGCGGTATCGGTGATGAAAAGCAATTTGTTGAGGCGATGCGGATGGGTTATGCAGGATGCCAGTTGGGGACTCGCTTTATCGCCACTGACGAGTGTCGGGCCGCAGCGCCTTACAAGCAGGCTATTGTGGATGCACAGGAACGGGATATTGTATTGAGTGAACGTATCACCGGTGTGCCGGTTTCCCTGATCAATACGCCGCATGTGGTAGCCATGGGGCTGAAGGCCGGGCCACTGGTACGGCGCATGTTGCGCGGCAACAGGAGCAAACACTGGCTGCGTATGTTGTTCACGATTCGATCCGCCTTTCAGCTGCGGCATGCTTCGCTGGATGAGAGTGGCGAACGGGAATTCTGGCAGGCTGGCAAGAGTGTGGCCGGCATTCACCAAATTGAACCGGCAGGCGAAATAGTACGACGATTTTACGCAGCCCTGCTGCACATGAAACGATAAGGAAATGTGATGGATAAAATATGGTTGAAATCCTATTCCCCCGGTGTACCCGAAACAGTAGATGCGGGCGTATACAGCTCAATCACAGATCTGTTCGAGCAGAGTGTGGCTCGCTTCCGACAGCGACCGGCTTATTCGAATTTCGGCCATGAGCTGAGTTTTGATGATGTGGATCGGCTGAGCCGTCATTTTGCTGCTTATTTGACAGGTGAACTGGGCCTGAAAAAAGGTGATCGCATCGCTATCATGATGCCCAATGTGCTGCAATATCCCGTCAGCCTGTTTGCAGCCCTGCGGGCAGGCCTGATTGTGGTGAACGTCAATCCGCTCTACACCGCCCGCGAGTTGGAGTATCAGCTCAACGATTCCGGCGCGGTTGCTATTGTGGTGCTGGAGAATTTTGCTCATACGCTGGCCGAAGTGATGGAGAAAACAGCTATCCGGCATGCCATCATCACCCAGCTTGGCGACTTGTTCGGTTTTCCCGGCTCGTTTATCGTCAATGGCGTGATCAAATATGTGAAAAAGATGGTACCGCAGTTTGAGATAGCGGGTGCTATTCATTTGCATGATGCGCTTGCAGCCGGTGAATCAATCACCTTTAACAGGGTGGAGCAGAGTCTCAACGACATTGCTTTTTTGCAATACACCGGCGGCACCACGGGTATTTCCAAAGGGGCGATTCTTACTCACCGAAATATGGTGACGAATCTGTTACAAGCCTACGTCTGGGCCAGAAACGATCTTAAAGAAGGGGAAGAGATCAGCATTACGGCGTTGCCGCTGTATCATATCTTTGCCCTGACAGCCAATGCCCTGTTTGCCTTGAAGATTGGTGCCAAGAGCGTGTTAATCACCAATCCGAGGGATTTTCCGGCGTTTGTTAAAACACTGCAGCAGGAGCGGTTTTCGATGTTTGTTGGCATCAACACCCTGTTCAATGCTTTGTTGCATACGCCGGGATTTGACCAGGTTGATTTTTCAGCTCTAAAATTCACACTGGGCGGGGGCATGGCCGTGCAGCGCAATGTCGCCGAGCAGTGGAAGCAAGTGACTGGCAACACATTGCTCGAAGCCTATGGCTTGACTGAAACATCTCCGGCGGTATGTATCAATCCGGTAGATGTTCCGGCATATACAGGTGCGATTGGCTTGCCGCTTCCATCCACCGACGTATCTATTCGCAGCAAGAACGGTAAGGAACAGACAATCGGTGAAGCGGGTGAATTATGGGTGAAAGGGCCGCAAGTGATGCGGGGATACTGGCAACATGAGGGCGACACGAAAAAAACGCTGACCGAAGGTGGCTGGCTGCATACCGGCGATGTGGCGCGAATCGATGAGAACGGCTTTGTCTATGTCGTTGACCTGCTCAAGGATATGATTCTTATTTCAGGTTTTAATGTGTATCCCAACGAAATTGAGGCTGTATTGGCTGCGCACGGCAAGGTGCTGGAAGCAGGTGTGATCGGCGTGGCTGATCCAGCTTCGGGTGAAGCGGTGATAGCGATTGTAGTCAAAGCAGACCAAACGCTGAGCGAAGAAGAATTACAGACTTATTGCCACAAAAATTTGACCGGCTATAAATGTCCTAAGCACATCGTGTTTGTTGATGAATTACCAAAAACCAATGTCGGAAAGATTCTGCGCCGCGAACTGCGCCAACAATACGGTGGTAAATTCAAATAGAAGAATACACATGGATTGAATAATGAATATTATTGCTTGATATTCATTATTCACGCTTGCATGATTGCGCCATGGATAAAAAAGATAAAGAAATCATTGTTGCCGCTGCCATCAAACGGTTTTCACATTATGGCTATAGCAAAACAGCCATGGCTGAAATCGCTGCCGATTGCGATATGAGCGTCGGAAATCTTTATCGCTTTTACAAAAACAAGGAAGATATCGCCGTTGAAGGCGCACGCACCTGTATGGTGGATAAGGCCGAGGCCGGTGAGTTGGCTGCAACGCAGGCCAAATCACCCGCATTGGCTTTGAACGCGTATTGTCTGGCACGTTTGCGTTATCTGCACCGATTTGTCTCGGATACGCCACATATGTTTGAGTTGGTGGAGTTGATTGCCGGCAAGCATAAAGATGTGTTGCAGCAGTTTGAAGACAGGGCGTGCAGGGCGATTCGGACAATTATTGTTGATGGCGTTGATCGTGGCGTATTTCGCCGTTGCAATGCTGAAGAAGTCGCCATGGATATTTATAATGCCACCACCAAATACAATATGCCGCTGTGCATGGATGCGTCATTGAGTCAGTTGGAAGCTGAACTTGGCAGTCTACTGGATTTGGTCCATGCTGGACTGAAGGCCGAAAAAAAATCATGACACGGTTTCTGGAACTCGTCGTGGATTGGCCGAAACTGGTGATTGCGCTGGTGGTCGGGCTGACCATGATGATTGCATCACAGATGGCGCAATTGAAAATCGAAACCGATACCGCCGCCTTTATTCCGGCCGGACATCAGGCGACCCTGAATAATGATCGCATGAAAGAGATTTTCGGCACCCCCGATTTACTCTGGGTCGGCGTGGTGCGTAGTGATGGTATCCAGAAAAATGGAGCAATATATCAGCCTGATACGCTGGCGCTGATCCGAGACCTGACCGAAAAAATACGATTATTGCCCGGCGTGGTGGATCAGGAGGTCGTGTCCCTCAGCACCGAGGATAATATTCGCGGCACGGCAGACGGCATGGAAGTCGAGCCGTTTATGGATGCAATTCCGAGCGATGCGGCAGCGCTGCGATCCCTGCAACAACAAATCCATGATTTTGACTTGTATGACGGATTTATTGTCGCCAAAGATGGTTCTGCTGCCGCCATCGTGGTGAAGCTGGAGCCGGCAGCGTTGCTGGCCAGGCGCGGACTGGACAAGTTTAACGTGTATGAATCGGTGCAGC